>JADGEP010000326.1 GCA_016744275.1 Candidatus Krumholzibacteriia bacterium
CATGGACCAACATGAGCTTGTTCGCCAGCTGCTCAATCTGATTGGGCGCCAGATGCAACTCCATGAACGCGTCCAGAATCTTGGTCTCGCGCGCCGTCACCATCTTGGTCAGGGTCGCGGTCCGAGTCGCGTTCTGACAGCTGCCGAGTTCCTTGCGGGCATCCCGTTTTTCGACCTGCCAGATATCGATCTTATCGAGGGTCTTGAGGATGCGTTTGCCCTCTTTGGCCGCCGACAGATGAACGTTCCAGGTGCTGGTATCGTGCTGGATGACTTCGTCGACATGGATCGACTCGCCCAGCAACTGGTTGGCCGTCTGGCGCAGTTCATTCAGACTGTGGGTCGATCGCAGGGTGGCTTCGATGATGGCGATGCGGCCATCTTCCATGCGACGGGCCAGATTCACTTCGCCCTGTCGGGTCAGCAACGGCACGCGGCCCATCTCGCGCAGATACATGCGCACCGGGTCGTCGTATTTGACGTTCGTGCGCGAAACCTTGCGCGCGGCGGCGACCTTCTTTTTTTCCTTCTTTTTGCGACGGGCCAGCTTCGTCTGGGCCTGCTCTTCGCTGTCGAAGTAGTCGATTTTCAGCTCGCCGAGCTTTTCGTAGATGCGTTCGATGTGGTCCACGTCCACATCATCGCCCAACAAATCGTTCACCTGCTCATGCAGGATGTAGCCACCCTTGGCCGTGGCTTCTTTTCTGATGCTCTTGATGATCCGGTCGAATTTCTTGGTATCCATGCGTGCGATATTCTCCCGTTTGCACTGCGACAGTCATGATCCCGCCCGAGGGATCAGCTTTCGGTCGTCGGGGGCGTCTCTGCTCCAGGAACCTCTTCGGATTCCCGCGCGGAATGTTGCCCATCAGCCCACTTTTGGCGTTTGAAGTGAGCCTGGAGTCGGCCCAGACAGTCCTGAACGACTCGGATAGAATCTGTGCTTACCGGGTGATCCTCCTTGCTGATCAGTTGGCTGACGAAGCCGCGGTACGTGCCGTCGCCAGTGGTATTCCACCGTTCGACGACAAACTCCCGGGGCGAGGAACCCGCTCCCTGACTTTGCCAAGCTTCCAGCTCCGACGCCAAAATCGACGCCGCCGGATGCTCCAGCTTCAGGTCACCTCGTTCTGCCACAAAAATCCGGGCGGCCTGACCCGAATCGTCCATCAGGATATGTGAGAGCATGTCCGTCTCGATGGAAGCCGTGTTGACCATGGTCAATTGGCGCCGAACCACGGGACCGGTTCTGCGCTTGGCTGGGGCTTTGCCATCGGGACCGGAAACGTTCCCGGCCTTATTGCCTGAGCCCTGGGGCTCGGGTCGTTGTTTCTGAGCGGGTCCGCCGCGACGCGGCGCCAGCTTGCTGGCGGCCTCCTTGCGAACCTCTTCCCGAAGCAAGTCCGGCGTCAGTCCGAAAACCTCGGCCGCTTCCTGCAGAACATATTCCCGGCGCAAGGGATCTTCGATCCCCGCCACGGTGCCCAACGCCTGGCGCAGGGCCCGTTCGTTCACTTCCCGATCGCCACCGCTGGCGTCGGCCAGGGCCTTGAGGAAAGGCACATAGCCCACCCCCTCCCCGAGAATTTGGTGCATCACCTCGACGCCGTCGCCAATGACAACATCCGCCGGATCCTTGCCTTGCGGCAAGCGCACAATCTTTGGCTCCCGCCCCGCCTTCAGCGCGATATCCGCCGAGCGCACTCCCGCCTTGAGGCCAGCCTTGTCACCGTCAAAGAGCAATACGACGTTGCGGGCCCCGCGTTTGATCAGCCGCGCCTGCTCCGGCGTGAAGGCTGTGCCACAGGTTGCCACCACATTGGTGATGCCAACTTGGGCCAGAGCCAACAGATCGAGATATCCCTCAACCAGGATGGCTGTTTTTTCGCGGGCAATGGACATCCTCGAGGCATCAAAGCCGTACAGCAACTTCCCCTTGGAGAAGTAAGGACTGTCTGCGGAATTGAGATACTTGGGTTCGCCCTGATCGACGACTCGGCCACCAAAACCTGTGACCTGCCGGGAAATACTCTTGATCGGAAATATAATCCGGTTGCGGAAATAGGCAAATGGAGAGCCGCCGCGGTCACTATTGCGCAACAGATCTGAACTGATGGCCAGCTCCCGGTCCACCCCGGCCTTGGCCAATCCGGACTCCAGCCAACCGCTGCCACCGGGGGCCCAGCCCACATCAAATTCCCGCATCACTTTCTCGGTGAATCCCCTATCCAACAGGTACGAACGGCCCTTACGGCCCATGTCGTCATCCCAGAAAGCGTCGCGCCACAGCTGAGTGGCCGCCTCGTTGGCCCGATGGTAGGCCCGTCGCTCGCCCTCGCCTTCATCTTCCTTGAGCCAGGCGCTCAAATCGATGTCCAGGGGCCGGGCGAGGATCTCCACCGCCTCGGGGAAGGTCACGCCCTCAGTTTCCATGATAAAGGAAATCACGTCCCCACCGGTGGCGCAACCAAAGCAATGGTAGCGCTGACGGGCAGGCGTGACGATGAAACTGGGAGTTTTTTCGGCGTGAAAGGGACACAGTCCCTTATAAACGCCACCAGCAGGCTTGAGGCTCACATGCTGACGCACGATCTCGACGATGTCGGTTTCGTCTTTGACCCGGGCGATGATGTCCGGTGAAAAAACAGGTGCCATGCGCGCAGGTGCCCCGGTCCGGTATATCGACTGCCGATTGGAAGGACGCCCCATCTGTCGGACCAGGCCCGACCCTATAGGGGAGAAATCAAGATATCACCAAGCCCCCCTTCATGGCAACTTTTTGGCCAGTTTTATTCAATGCCGCCCTCTCAACGGTAACGGGCCTTGAGATTGCCCCAGCTTTCGGCGGCCGTGGGCACGGCGCCATTGATCACAAATGCCGGCAGTTCGTAGGACCCGGTGACCGGATACATGGGAAGTACCCAGCCCGTATTTTCCGGGTCGCGGTACCAGTAATCCATGTCCCCATCCAGCAATTCGAAAACATCCGGACGCAGCCGGATTTCCGCTGGGCCCGGGCCGAAGTACCTCACCACGAACGAGCGCAAAGTGATGCGGCGGTCCCCGTCGACGGGCAACTGAGCTCCAAAGCAACTGCGAAAATAGGTGCAATTTCCCGTGCAGTCGGGCTGCTTTCCGTCAGTGGTCGCCTTCTTGGCCACAAATTCCAGATTGAGGCTCAAATCCAGGCCAAAAGCCGCGCACCCCACTTGAGCCACGTCCTCATTCCGGTGAGGGTTGTGCGGATCATGCAGCACGACATAGAGGGTCAGGTAATCGCCGGGCTCGGCGGTGGCCGTGTTCGCACTCATCGCCCCATCGGTGTAAATGCCAACCAGATTGTCGACCTCCACCGCCAGCACAGTGCCGACCAACAGAGGCATCAGAGTCGCCACAACCGCTAAACTGATTCGAGATATAGCCATCGTTCCCCCTTTTGCAACGCACGCAGACCATTGGCGGCCTGACTCTATTGTACTGCAAAAACTAGGTTGTGCCTCGGAGATTGTGTCTGGTGCAATGATTGCAGACGAAGTGTAGTGTGCAAGTTAGCATGCGGGCTGGCCCGGTTCTGGTCGTGTGGTGCGAACCCGTTCCGGGGTATTGGCTTAGCACATCAATGGCGCATACCAAGCCAGAGCCGAAGCAATGGTTGCCCAAGGGGACCTGTTTTCGAGGTGTATCCACGACGCTCCAAATTCGGGCAGCATGTGCGCCAGGAGCGACATCCTGACATGGTTTGTGGGGCCCATTCCAAAACGGCACGCTCAAAAAAGGCGCTGTTCACAACCGTCTTTCCTCCGGATTCTTCATAACTTCAATACAACCCGTATTCTACGGATCTTTCGAAAAACACAATCTTCAAGGCACAACCAACCGGTTAAATGTTGCGTGCCGCTCGTCAGGCGTGTAGGGTTGGCCACATCTCAGCTAGCGCACAGCCACAAGGACGTGGCTTTTTCGCCCCACTGAAGGGATTCAGGAAGCGCCTATGAGCCCTGATCAACAGGTCTGCCGCCTCCTATTTATTCATCGCGACCCGGCCCTGGCCACCCGCATCCGCGGGATGCTTGGGCTCCTTCGTGATCCCTTCTATAAAATTGCCCATTTCACCCACATGTGCGACGCGATGACCTACCTGAGGGTCAGCCCGGTGGACGTGATTCTGGTGGGACCGGAACCTGCCGATGAGGACTTGTTGGGGGCCGTGCGGCAACTCAGCGCCAATCATCCCGAAGTGCCGGTCATTTCGCTGCAGACCAGCCCGTCGCGAGATGAAATGGATGATTTGCGCCAAGCGGGCGCTCGCGAATGCCTGCCTGTGGACGAATTCAGCCCTGAAATCTGGACCCGCACCTTTGAATACTGCCGACGTGAAGCGGCCATCAGTCGAGAGTTGGCTTCCGTCACCGCCCGCCTCGACTGGCTGGTGCACATGGACTCGCTGACAGGCTTGCTGAATCGCAAGGGCATGGAACGGGCCATACTGGACGAAT
>JADGEP010000327.1 GCA_016744275.1 Candidatus Krumholzibacteriia bacterium
TCGACTCTGGAATAGCTTGCCCAGGTGTAAGCAGATGGACAACTATTTCTGCAACACCATCCCCGCCGCAAGTCACACAGTTTTTGCTGGACTCTCCACGACACTGGTAACACCTGTTTGCGTGACCTGAGCCACGACATTGGTAGCACCTGTTTGCGTGACCTGAGCCACGACACTGATAACACCGACTAGAATGTCCCGAACCACGACATTGATAACAACGGCTGGCATGGCCAGAACCACGGCATTGGTAGCACTGTTTCCCATCGCTTTTTCCAGATCCCCGACAGTAGGAGCAGGCCTGTTTTGTAAGATCAGCACCGCGACAATATGAGCAGGTTTCCTTGGTTAGGTCAGCACCTCTACAATAGGAGCACACCTGTTTTGTGAGGTCCACGCCCCTGCAATATGAACATGTTTGTCTTGTAAGGTCTTCGCCCTTGCAGTAGGAGCAGGTTTGTTTAGTGAGATCTACACCCTTGCAATAGGAGCATTCTAAATGACCAGCGCCTTCACAAGCAAAGCATTCGCTGGCCTGGGCAACCCCAAATTGTTTATCTTGGGCATTCGCAAGCCCAATGCTAAAAATGGACAGAAGGACGACCGTAAAAAACAATTTCCTTGAATACATCTCAACCTCCATTGAGAATCATAAATCAGAAAAATATTTTGATCAAACAATAACATATTTTTCGGGAGGGGACTTGTGGGCTTGGATCCGAAGAATCGCCCAATTTGGGTAGGCCGTCTTCTTAAATTCGGTCTTGCCGCTTTTTTGATAGGCTTAATTTCACTTTCCGTTGCTCGCGGATCAAGGGTGGGGGCTGTGGCGCGTGATGGATGGCGAAGCTCATCAACGGGACGCGGAACTACATCACACCATGGCGGGGTTGATCACTGGATTTACGAACCAAGCAATCCCGTGTTTCTACTCATTGGGGGAGTGTTGACGGTTGCAGGTGGAGCCTCACTTGTAGGTGGAATCCGGTTGGCTATTGTCGATTATCGTGAAGAGAAAGCAGAAAGAACTAGGCAGTTGGAAGCCAAATATTCGCACCTGGGAAAATGCCCAAGGTGTGGATTTCAACTCGTGGATCGCATTCGGAGACGCGACAGGGCCAAATTCGTCGGCTGCAGTGGATTTCCAAGTTGTCGCTACACCAGAGACAAGCCATAATGGCCGTGCAAAAATGCCACGAGCCAACCACGTCAGAAAATAAAAAGGCGACCCAATAATCGAGCCGCCCTCGCAAAACATTGTCTTGCTGTAAGTTATTGGAGCGGGCTATGGGTCTCGAACCCACGACCTCCAGCTTGGGAAGCTGATGCTCTACCAACTGAGCTAAGCCCGCTCCAGACATCGAAAACTATACGCCGTGCTGTTGGCTGTCAACCGTCGCCCCAGTGGCTTAGCAAGCGAGTTTTCGTCGGCGCCACTATCGTGTTTCCAGTGATGCTTTTCCCGCACCTGGAGGCCACATGAAAACGACCTCATTGCTGATCCTATCTTTCCTGACCGTGCTCTGCGGTTGGGCCCTGTTGTTTTCGAACCCGGCGCAGGCTGGAGTCGATCTGGTCATTTCAGGCCTCGACCAACCTGTGCGCCTGGTCGCACCGGACGGCGATCCGCGCCTCTTCGTCGTGCAACGCAACGGCCTCATTCGCGTCTTCGACCAAAGCGGAGCCGAACAAGACACCTTGCTGGACATCCGTCCGCAAACCACCACCGGCAGCGAGCGCGGCCTGCTGGGTTTGGCCTTCCCGTCCGATCACACCAGCACCGGCCGCTTCTACATCAACTTCACCGACCTGCAAGGCGATACCCGTGTGGCGCGGTATCAACTGCTGAACGGCGACCCCGACCGTGCCGATCCCGCCAGCGAGGAAATCCTGCTGACGGTGGACCAACCCTTCAGCAACCACAACGGGGGCCATATCGAATTTGGTCCCGACGGCATGCTCTATGTGGGGCTGGGCGACGGCGGCAGCGGCGGCGATCCGCAAAACCGGGCCCAGAATGATCAAGATCTCCTGGGAAAAATGCTCCGCCTGGATGTCAGCCCCGCGACCGGCTACGCCATTCCCGCGGACAACCCGTTCATCGGCCAGGGCCCACGCGATGAGATCTGGGCCAAGGGCTTACGCAATCCCTGGTGCTTCTCTTTTGACGGCACCACCGGCGACCTGTACATCGCCGATGTCGGCCAGGAGATCCACGAAGAGATCAATGTCCAAAAGTCCACCTCGAACGGCGGCGAAAACTACGGCTGGCGCCTGATGGAAGGGTCGGCCTGTTACAACCCGGCCACCGACTGTGACGACGGCTCTTTGACCCTGCCAATCAGCAGCTACCGGCACGGCGGTCAGCCCTATCGGTGCTCCATCTCGGGCGGATACGTTTACCGCGGCTCGAACTTGCCCTCACTGGCGGGCCAGTATTTCTACGCGGACTATTGCAGCAACCAGATCTGGAGCCTGACCTGGACCAACGGCATCGCCACACCGGCGGTTGACCGCACCGCCGAATTCACTCCCGACGGTGGCTACGGCTCCATCGCCGCTTTTGGCCAGGATGGGTTGGGTGAACTCTACATCCTGGACCTGACCCGCGGACGCGCTTTCCGCCTGGTGAGCAGCGGCAGCGACGTGCCAGAGACTCGACGCCGCCCTTATCTCAATCAGAATTTTCCCAACCCGTTCAATCCCCGGACGGAGATAGTTTATTCCGTGTATGGCGGCGAATCTCCCGTCTCTCTGCGTATTTACGATCTGGCCGGCCGCTTGGTGCGCCAATTGGTTGATGGCGTGAGCCCGGCCGGTGATCACCACACCCATTGGGACGGTGCGGACGACGCTGGCCAGCGGGTCGTTTCCGGGCTTTATCTCTACCAACTGGTCAGTGGCGAGACAGTCACGAGTCGGAAAATGACCCTTCTGGAGTAGGGGAGCTGAGCCTGATATCCGGCCGCCAAGACCGCTGCCCTTTGCGAACCTTGCGGTTTGGTGTTTTATTGCCCCCATGATTACACTCATCCGTGCCTTTCCCAAGCCGCTCGATACCATCCACGAGTGGCAACCCGGTGACCACATCACGCACCTCGATGGCCGACCCATCGAGGACATCCTCGACCTGTATTACTACTCGCCCGAGGACAAAGTCACCACGATCATGATCCAGCGCCGCACCGGCGAAACCGTGCGCCTGGAAATGGACCCCAGCGATATCGATACCGTCACTGACTGCTTCGCGCCCATGGAGTTCAAGACCTGCGCCGCCGACTGCGTCTTCTGTTTCATTGATCAGAATCCCAAAGGCATGCGCGACCAGATTTACGTGAAGGATGAAGACTACCGCTTCAGCTTCCTGTACGGCAACTACATCACCCTGACGAGCATGGGCAAAAAGGGCATGCGGCGCATCATCGAGCAGCGCCTCAGTCCGCTGTACGTTTCGGTGCACGCCACAGACATTGATGTGCGCACGCGCATGCTGGGCATCAAACGCAAATTTGACGTGGTGGAAATGCTGCGCGAGTTGTGCGAAGCCGGCATCGAAATCCACACCCAGGTGGTGCTCTGTCCGGGCTGGAACGAAGGCCTGATCCTCGAGAAAACATTCCGCGATTTATTGACCCTGGGCGTGCCCGTTGCTGAAGGCGAAGAAGCCTTTACCGCCGTCTGTGAACGTGGCCATGGGTACGATGGCGTGGACATCCCCGATTACGCCGATGTTGTGGCCGAAGAAAGCCAGCCCCGCGGCGGCGTCAAGAGCCTGGCCATCGTGCCGGTTGGCTTGAGCGACCACCGCGAAGGCTTGACCAAGCTCGAGTCGGTGACGCCGGAACTGGCCCACGAAGTCATCGATCAGGTTGCCGGCTGGCAAGCCGAGGCCCGAGCCCAACTGGGGTTCTCATTCATCTACCTCAGCGACGAATTTTTCCTCATGGCCGGACGCCCCTTCCCGGATGCCGAAACCTACGACGGGTTCTGGCAGATCGACAACGCCATCGGCCTGACGCCACGCCTGCGCGACACCTGGTCCGAAGCCCTGGATTGGCTCGCCGAAGACGATAGCCTGCCCCGGCAGCCCCTGACCGTCCTGACAGGCCGGCTGGCTGCCAAGGCCTGGCGCCGTGAATTTGACGAAATCCTCAAACGCCCCGGAATGCCGCCCGTGGAAGTGGTGGGGGTGGACAACCGTTTCTACGGCAACTCGGTCACCGTGGCCGGCTTGCTGTCCGGCGATGACCTGCGCCGCGCCCTTTTATCCCTGCCAGCGGATCCTGTGCGCCAGGTGGTGCTCTCGCCGAGGGTCATCAATAGCGACGGGGTGACCCTCGACGGCATGACCCTCGAGGACATTGGCGCGGGGCAGCCCCATCATCTGCAGTTGGGCGAAGAAGACGGCTTTATTGATTTCTGGCAGGAACTGGGCTAGTTTCAGGCCGAACCCGTTTCCTATAAATTGCCTCAACC
>JADGEP010000328.1 GCA_016744275.1 Candidatus Krumholzibacteriia bacterium
CACCGGTGGACAGCCGTGGCCGATGGCAAAAAGGGCAAACACGCCTTGGTGCGCATCGAATCGGTGACTGCCGACGAACAGGAGAGCCGCGCACCACGCCTGACCCTGGCTTGTGCGGTGGTCAAGGGTAAGCGCTTCGAATGGGCCATCGAAAAGGCCGTCGAGTTGGGGGCCCACCGCATCATTCCCCTGCGCTGTGAACACGGCGTGATCGACCCTCGCGAAGGCAAACAGAGTCGGTGGTTGACGCTCATGAAGTCGGCCCTCAAACAGTGCGGCCGCAGCTGGCTGCCTGCCCTGGAATCGCCCCGCACCGTGGCTGAGGCAGCGGACGCTACGGCAGAAGGGCTGAATCTCTTTGGCGCCGCGCCCTGGGAATTGCCCACCGGGTCGGTGCAGCCCTGGGCGACGCTATTGGATGATATCCCCGAGGTCTTGCCGGCAGAACTGGGCTTTTTTGTGGGGCCGGAGGGCGGCTGGTCTCCAGCGGAATTGGAACAGTTGAGCCGTGCCGGCCAAGCGGTGTCGGTGGGGCCGCATGTTCTGCGGGCCGAGACCGCCGCGGCGGCGGGCCTGACGGCGTTGCAAACCATCCGGCAGTCTTGGCTGACAACTCAATCAGGTCAATCGACTTGACAGGCCCGGGCGTCCGGTCTTTCATGACAAATGAACCCAAACGTGCTCGTGGAATACGCACGCAACAAAGGAAAAGTCCCCATGGCCCAAAGTGAAATCGCCGCCAAGCTGAAGTCTGAAATCATCACGGCCATGAAGGCCAAAGACAAACCGCGCTTGGGTGTGTTGCGCATGATGCAGGCTGCGGTCAAGCAGGTCGAGATCGATACCCGCAAAGATCTCGAGGATGCCGATGTGATGAAGGTGTTGTCATCGTATGGGCGCAAGGTCAAAGACCAGATCAAGAGCTATGGCGACGGCGGGCGGGAAGAATTGAAGGCGGCGGCGGAAACCGAGCTGGCCATCGTGGCCGAATTCCTGCCGGCGGAAATGAGCGATGACGAGCTTGAGGCGATTGTGCGGGCTGCGGTGGCTGAAGTGGGTGCCGCAGGGCCTCAGGATATGGGCAACGTCATGAAGGCCGTGATGCCCAAGACCGCTGGCCGGGCTGACGGTGGCCGCATCAGTGCCCTGGTCAAAAAGGTGTTGGTGGGCTGATATGGATGCTCCCCTGATTGCAGCGGTGGTGGTGATCGTGATTTTTGGGATCCTTGGCTTCAAGGACGGCGTCATCAAGCGCATTCTGGAAATCGCCGGGGTTTTTGTTTCACTCATTCTGACGGCGCGTTTCGCCACGGCAGCTGAACCCTGGGTAGCCGCAAAGACCGGACTCAGTGAAGGCACTGCTTTGCTGGTGACCTGGGCGGCGTTGTTTTTTGCCGGCCTCTTGTTGAGCCGCCTGCTGGCTTCGATGGCCAGCAAGTTGGTGCGCTTGACAGTGCTGGGTTGGCTGGACCGCTGGGGCGGAGCCGCGGTCGGCATGGCCCTGGGCACGTTGGTTGCCAGTGTCATTCTGGTGGCGGCCAGTTCGGTACCCGGAGGTGTCAAGATTCAGTCGGCCTATGATGAGTCGGCCTTGGGTCGATTCATTTTCTACGCCGCGCCCAGTGTCTACGAGCAGGTGCGCAAACTGGCCGGCAGCGATATGGACGCCGTGTGGGAACGTTCGTTGGACAAGGCTCGCGAAGGGGCCGACAAGGGCAAAGACGCGGTGAAGGAGAAGGCTGAAGAAGCCTTGGGCAAATGATTTCCCTGCTGCACAAGACCGATACCGCACTGCGCGCCGACCGGGTGACCCTTGGTCGGCGTTCGGCGTCGTTGTTGGAGTGGGAAGCGATCACGACTCAGGTCGCTGGCCAATGCCGCAACGTCATGGCGGCCGATTCCATCCGTTCCCGGTTGCCCTTTGCCACGGTCGCATCCATCGAACTGTATCGAGACCTGGCCGACGAATTGCGCAGCCTGGGGGACATCGGGCAATGGCCACCGCTGATCGAAGTCAGCCATATGGTCTCGCTTCTGAATCAAACCGCACCGGTGCGCCTGGATGGGGCAGACCTGGTGCACATTGCATCGGTGGCGACCGAGTTGGATCGCTTGCGCCAACACTTCCTGGCCGAGCGCCAGCGCTACCCCTCGTGGGGCGAAGCGGCGGTCCAGATGTCGACTTTCGAGGCGTTGACCGGTGCCATCAGGCGGGCCCTGGATCCGGACGGGCATATCGTTGATGGTGCCAGCGCACTCTTGGCAAAACTGCGACGGTCGGTAGCGGGGCAAGAGCAAGCGGTGCGTCAACAGGTGAATCAGGCCATGAGCAAGGCGCGTCGCGAAGGCTGGACCACAGGCGATGAGGTGACCCTGCGGGGCGATCGTTTCTGCCTGCCGCTGCGCTCGGGCGAAGTGCGCCGGGTCGATGGCATCGTGCATGAACGGTCGGCCACCGGGGCGACGCTCTTTGTGGAGCCGGCCTCGGTGGTGCGGTTGTCCAATGAGTTGGCGGGCACGCGCCTGGAAATCGCGGCCGAAGAAGCGCGCATTCTTTTTGAGTTGAACCGCGCCGTGGAAAAAGCCTCCGAGGCTTTGGGTGAAGCCGCGCGGGTGATGGTATTGCTCGATACGGTGCGCGCGCCGATGCTCTGGAGCAAGCAGGTTCAGGGACAGCGCCCGCATTTGAGCGAGGTGGGTGAGATCCGGGTCTGTGGCGGACGGCACCCGCTGTTGCTGACGGTGTTGGGCGAAGGCGATCCGGGAGAGGGCCGTGCCCAGGTAGTGCCCCTGGATTTGGAGTTGCCGGCCGACGCCCGGGTGCTGGTCATCAGTGGGCCCAACGCCGGTGGCAAGTCGGTGGCCCTGAAGTCTGTCGGTGT
The DNA here is from genome assembly GCA_016744275.1 of Candidatus Krumholzibacteriia bacterium. Lineage (GTDB taxonomy): Bacteria > Krumholzibacteriota > Krumholzibacteriia > LZORAL124-64-63 > LZORAL124-64-63 > JAGRNP01. The sequence continues at coordinate 2,883 of JADGEP010000328.1, forward strand.
GTTTTGCCTGCTGGCCCAGTGCGGGTGGGATATCCCGGCCCGCGAAGACACCGTGCTGCCTTTGATTACCCGCTTGCTGGCCGATCTGGGTGATGATCAGTCCATCGCCGAATCGCTGAGCAGCTTTTCGGCCCATCTGCGCCATCTGGGCGAATTCATGGGCGAAGCCGATGCTGGCACTTTGGTGGTGTGCGATGAAATCGGCAGCGGCACTGATCCGCAAGAGGGCACGGCGCTGGCCTTTGCTGTGCTGGAAAATCTGGCCGATAGCGGGGCGCGGGTCTTGGCCTCGACCCACTTCGGCTTGTTGAAAGCCGCGGTGCACGATCATCCCCGGATGGTCAATGCCGCCATGGATTATGACGAGCGGGATCTGCGCCCTTTATTCACATTTCGGGTTGGCGATCCGGGCACCAGTCACGCCTTCGACATTGCCGCGCGGATGGGATTCCCGGCAGACCTGCTGAGCCGAGCCCGGGAAATGGCAGGCGAAGAGCGGGTGCAGGTGGAAAAATTGCTGACTGATCTGGATCAACGCGCCCGCGAGCTGGCCACTGCCGAAGAACAAGTGCGCACCGAAGCTGAGCAGGCCGCCCGCCGCAACGCCGAACTGGAAAAGCGCCTCAAGGGGTTGAAAAAAGAAACCCGTGAGATGATGCGGCAGGCCCGGCGCGAGGCCGAAGACCTGGTGCGCCAGGGGCGGCGGGCCATCGAGAATGCGGTGCGCGACATCAAAGCATCGAGCGGCGACAAAGTAGTGGTCAAGAAGGCCCGGCAGCATTTGGACCGGATGGGCGATCGCCTGCGCGATGAGCAAGGCGAAACGCCACCGCCGCAGAAAGTTGAAGTTGGCCAACGGGTGCGCATTCCCCATCTGGGGCTGATTGGCAATGTGGTTGAGGTGCGCGGCAATAAGCTGGTAGCCCTGGCTGAGGGCATGCGCTTGAACCTGACCCGCGAGGCGGTTCGCCATCTGGATGAAGCGGCGGATGCGCCGGCGCCAACCCAGGAGCGGGTCACGGTTTCAAGCAGTGATAGTCACCAACCGGCCCAAGGGGGCAGCAGCAACTGGGCCTTTGATGGCGATGGGTCAGAGTCCGCCCACGAAATCGATCTGCGCGGCGAAAATGGCGAGGACGGATGGCAGCGCCTGGACAAGTTGATCGATCGGGCCATCCCGGCGGGCCTGCATTCGGTCCATGTGATCCACGGATTTGGCACCGGCCGTTTGCGCGACCACCTGTATAAATGCCTCAAACGAGACCCGCGGGTGAAGTCCCACACCGAGGCTGCTCCCAATCAGGGCGGCGGCGGGGCAACTGTGGTGACATTGACGGATTCCTGATTCTCCCTAAGTTTTTTGGTTGTGCCTCGAAGATTGTGTTTTTTGTAAGATCCGTAGAACACGGTTTGTATTGAAGTTATGAAAACTCCGGAGGAAAGACGGTTGTGAACAGCGCCTTTTTTGAGCGCGCTGTATTGGATAAGGTTCCACAAGCCATGTCAGGATGTCGCTCCTGGCGCACATGCTGCCCGTATTTGGAGCGTCGTGGATACACCTCAGAAATAGGTCCC
>JADGEP010000329.1 GCA_016744275.1 Candidatus Krumholzibacteriia bacterium
GGGGTATTCTTCACAGGACCACTTCCTCGGAAGATGGATGGACTGCCGGATCCGGCTGCCAAATTTTACGAACTTCGCTGCTCCGGAACCGCCCGGAGCCTGACTAAATCTGAGCGAGAACTTCAACAACTCCGGCCCATGCCAGAGACGCGTGCGGCGGGACCCCCCAAAAGGGTCCCGCCTCACGATGCCCAAGGCACTTACTTGATGTCGATGATCGCGCCGACTTCTTCGAGCTTGGCCTTCATGTCGGCGCCGTCCTCTTTCGAGACGCCTTCCTTGACGGCACAAGGTGCGCTCTCGACCAGATCCTTGGCTTCCTTGAGGCCCAGACCCGTGAGGGCGCGGACAACCTTGATAACCTGGATCTTCTTGTCACCAACACCGGTCAGCATGACGGCAAATTCGGTCTGCTCTTCGGCAGCACCGGCACCGGCATCGCCAGCGGCAGCAGCTACGGCCACGGGAGCAGCAGCGCTCACGCCAAACTTGTCTTCCATGGCCTTGACCAGGTCAGCTGCTTCCAAAATGCTCATGCCCTCGATCAGTTCCAGGCATTTGGCGGCGTTGTCGGTCAGTGTGATATCACTCATTGTTCTATTTCTCCTTGGGTACCGGGCAAGCCCGGTGGTTCGTCTGGTTTTGCTCCGGTCGCGAAAGTTCGCGGCACCGGCTCTCTCTTTTTGATTCTGTATCGACCAAACTCTTCAACCGCCAACTAGGCAGCTGTTTCGGCTTTCTGCTTGGCGACCGCGTCGATGGCGCGGCAAAGCTTGCCCGCCACACCATTGATCGTGCCCACAAGACCACTGGCCGGCGAATTGATACTGCCCATCATCTTGGCAATCAATTCATCCATGCTCGGAGTCTTGCTCAGTGCAACGACCTCGTTCACGTCGAGGAATTCTCCATCGAGCATGCCACCCTTGATCTGCATTTGCTCGTTTTCCTTGACGAACTCGGCAACGATCTTGGCGGCGTCGACCTGGCTTTCGAGACCAAAAACGATAGCCGTGGGACCCTTGAGGTGGTCGCTCATGACTCCGAGTTCGGATTTGTCCGCAGCAATGCGTGCCAACCGGTTTTTGACAACCCGGCATTCGACGGCATTGGCCCGACATTTCTCCCGAAAGATGGTCATCTGCTCAACGGTGCAGCCCGTATAATCCGTGAGGATCATACTTTGGGCAGCTTGCATCCGCTCAGTGATGGCTTCCACCTCTGCAATTTTTTCTGGACGTGCCATTAGGCAACTCCTTCAGATCTATAAACCGGTCCTACAACCGGATCGTTTTGTCCCACCCGGAGGCTAGACGCAACTGGTGCTGTCGACGCGGATGGACGGTGTCATGGTGCCGGACACGAACATCGAACGGACGTACGTGCCTTTCACGGCGGCCGGACGAACCCGAACCAACTCTTTGATCAGAGTCGAGACGTTTTCGGTCAACTCGGCTTCACCGAAGGAGCGCTTTCCGACGGGCACATTGATGATACCGGCTTTGTCGACCCGGTACTCAATACGGCCAGCCTTTGCTTCCTTGACAGCCTTGGCGATGTCCATAGTGACGGTGCCGACTTTGGGGTTGGGCATGAGGCCACGAGGACCCAAAACCCGGCCGAGGCGACCCAGCTCACCCATCATGTCAGGCGTGGCGATAATCACGTCCACGTCAGTCCAGCCATCCTTGATCTTGGGCAGGTACTCGTCGGCGCCAACCATGTCGGCTCCGGCGTCCGTAGCTTCCTGCTCTTTGGGTCCACGTGTGATCACGAGTACCCGGACCGTTTTACCAGTCCCGTTCGGCAACACCACGGTGCCGCGAACCATTTGATCAGCATGACGGGGATTGACGCCCAGACGGACGGCCACTTCCACCGATTCGTCGAACTTGGCCTTGGGCATATTGGCCAGGATTGCGATCGCGTCGCCAACGGCGTAGCTCTCTTCCCGGTTATAGCTGTCAACGGCCTTGTTGTAGGATTTTCCGTGTTTCATTTGATGACTCTCCACATGACTGTGATGGTCGATTGAATGGATTGCATTTGCACGCTGTTCCATCCGCTTCTCCGGTCCCTGTCGATCAGGCGCTTGCGCGCCAACCCGGTCCCGTGATTTCTCAGTCTCGTCCTAGACGATGTCCAGTCCCATACTCCGGGCGGTACCGGCGATGATCCGCATGGCGGCCTCGTCGGAACCTGAATTCAGATCTTCCTTTTTCTGCTCGGCGATTTCACGCAGCTTTGCGCGCGAAATGGTGCCGGCGGAGATCCGACCGGGTTCGGTGCTACCTTTGTCCAGGCCGATGGCCTTCAAGATAAGAACTGATGCAGGCGGAGTTTTGGTGATGAAGCTGAAGCTTCGATCCGCGTAGACAGTAATGACTACGGGAATCACCAGACCCATCTGCTCTTTTGTTCTTTCATTGAAGGCGCTGCAGAACTCCATGATGTTCAGACCATGCTGACCGAGGGCTGGGCCCACCGGAGGAGCAGGGTTCGCCTGCCCGGCCTTGATCTGCAACTTGATTGCTGTCATGACTTTTTTAGCCATTGACCTGCTCTCCTTCAATTCAGGATCTGGCTTCAACGGTGGCTTCAGCCCAAATGTCAGATTCCACAAGCTGACGTGAGCAACGGCCACCGATCGGCCTATCTATGTGCGTATCCGACCGCCATTGAGAGGAACGGGGTCGGGAGTAGTCGCCATTGGTCCAGACAAACCGACGACTACCAGACTGACGGCGAACCGGCTATCAAACAGGCTTGACCTGCAGGAAATCCAATTCGACCGGTGTCTCCGAACCAAAAATCGAGATCATAACCTTCAACTTGCCCTTGTCGTGATTGATCTCGTTGATCACGCCGATCCACTCGGTGAAAGGACCGTCCACAACCTGGACGCTGTCCCCCACCTCGTAAGGAATCTCAAGGGTTTCCCTGGCCTCATCCGGCTCGGAGATGCGGCCCAGAATGCGGTCCACCTCGTCACGGGTGATGGGCTCGGGTTTCAACGGCGTGCCGCCCACAAAGCGGGTCACACCGGGTATGCCATTGATGAAGTGCTGGGTCTCCTTATTCATGATCATTTCGACCAGAATGTAGGAGGGGAAGAACTTGCGCTTCACCGTCGAGCGCTTGCCGTTCTTCATCTCGGTGACCTCTTGGGTCGCCACGAGCACTTCACCGAAAGATTCTTCCATGTGCTGGCTCTTGATGGCCATCTCGATATTGCGCTTAACCTTGTTCTCATGGCCCGTATTCGCGTGAATCACGAACCACTTCATCCGGCCGCGGCGCTCGATTTCGGCCTGTTCCGCGGGAGACAACTCAATCTCCAGGGCGGACAACAGCTCATCTTCTTCAGTTGCAGGAGCAGCCGCCTCGACATCCGTCGCGTCCGCGACAGTCTCGGCCTCGGCGACAAATTCTTCGTCAGGGAGATCGAAAAAGAGCGAATCGGCCGACTCATCGGCTTCATCAGCCGCGGCACCCTCAGCAGCCACGTCGGCTTTCAACTCTTCGCCCTGAACTTCGTCCTCACCCTGGCGTTTTTCGTCGGCATCAAACACAACGGGCTCCATTCACCTTACAGATTCAGATCTGACATCAGACACAGACACACCCCGGTAACAGGACTACTGTCCCATCTCCTAGGGCCGATCCGGCGCAATTCCGGACAAATAACAGGTCTCGACCTGGCTCAACCCAGGGCGATGAGTTGCTTGATACCCAGGTCCAGGATCTTATCCACGATGAACAGGAACACCGTAATGACAGCCACGGTGACCAAAACAACAATCGTGGATTCCTTCAGCTCAGCAATGCTGGGCCAGGATACCCTTTTCAACTCCTGGGAAGTTTCCCGCAGGTAACCGGAGAGTCGGTTCACCATTTACCCAGATCCTTCCTCTGTTCCGGTTGTCCAAAGCAACCGGACATATGTGATTCCAATGGCAGGGGCAGCAGGGCTCGAACCCGCGACCCTCGGTTTTGGAGACCGATGCTCTACCAACTGAGCTATACCCCTGCAAGGCGACATTCCCGACACAGTCCACAGACGGCATCAAGGACGTCTCCAAATCCTATCGAACTAGCGCGTCTCTTTGTGCTCGGTGTGCTTATTACAGCGCGGGCAGTACTTCTTGAAAGCCACCCGGTCCGGATGCAAACGCTTGTTCTTCTTGGTCGTGTAATTCCTCATCTTGCACTCGGGGCAAGAGAGAGTAACGATGTCTCTCATGAGACCAATTCTCCTCGGAAATCCGTGGCGCCGACCACCCGAAGGCAGCCGGTTCCCCGGGAAAGCTTATCCTTCAAAACCTACTCGTGGATCTTCGCCACCACGCCGGCGCCAACGGTGCGTCCACCTTCGCGAATGGCGAAGCGCAGACC
>JADGEP010000032.1:0-6939 GCA_016744275.1 Candidatus Krumholzibacteriia bacterium
CCCTGAGACTGACTCGCCGAAGCTGAGGCGATTTCGCCAACCAGAGTGCTGGTTTTGGTGATGTTCTCACTGATCTCGTTGAGGGCATCTGCAGTCGAACCGGCAATGGAAACACCCTGCTCAATCGTCTTATTGCTGTTGTCGATAAGGCTGGCCGTTTCCCTGGCGGCCTTGGCCGACCGCGCCGCAAGGCTGCGCACTTCTTCGGCGACAACCGCGAAGCCCTTGCCGTGCTTGCCTGCTCGGGCGGCTTCAACCGCCGCATTCAGGGCTAAAAGGTTGGTCTGGAACGCGAGGTCGTCGATGGTCTTGATGACTTTCTGAGTCTCCTCCGAGTTGGCGCTGATCTGCGCCATGGCCTCGGTCATCTGGGACATTTGACTCTGACCCGTGTCAGCTGCGGTGGCGGCAGCAGATGCCGAGTGGTTGGCGTCGTTGGCATTGCCCGAGTTGGTATTGATTTGATGGCTGATCTCAGTCATAGACGAAGTGATTTCTTGAAGGTTTGCTGCCTGCTCTGTCGCACCCTGGGACAGTGATTGAGAGGAACTGCTGACCTGGTCCGCACCGGATGCGACCTGAACTGTGGAATCCATGACGTCCCCAATGACGAAGTTCAGGCTCTTGACCATCTCTGAGAGTGAGACGCCAAGTTTGTCTTTGTCGGACGAAACCCGCACGTCGACCTGCAGGTTGCCATCGGCGATTTGACCAGCGAGGTGCGCTTTTTCACCCAACGAATGGGTCATGTTTTTCATCTCAGCGAAGACGCCCTGGTCTTTGCCGTTGCTTTCCAGTTCAATATTCAAATCGCCGGCAGCCACACTTTTTGCGATGTCGGCGATATATGCGGGCTCGCCGCCCAGCTGCTGCATGACGTTGCGAGTCAACAAGACGGTGACGAAAAACCCGAGTACCGCCGCCAGCAGAGTTCCAAAAATGGCGACGTTGATCGCGTTGTCGGATGTGGTCTCCATGGAGGCCATGCGTATCTCCATCAGCGCCGATTCCCGTTCCTTGAAGGTCTTGATCTGACCGCGAAACTCGTCGAAAAAGACCTTCCCTCGTGCTTCTCCAACGAGGTGAGCAATGTCGTCCATGGTTTGGGCGTCACCGATCTCGCGGCGCAAGGCGATCTGGTCCTCGACCACATTCTCTAGCCATGAATCGATCGTTGATTTCATATCGCCAAGCAGTGCAACCTGGGCAGGATTGTCACTCACGGTTTCAGTCAGGGAATCAAGTCGGTTGTGAAAATCATTTTTTCCGCTGTGATATGGGGCCAGGAAACCGTCCTTTCCAGCCAGCAGATATCCACGCATGCCCGTTTCCATATCCACAGCCGCAGCCAGAACCGCATTTGCCTCGCCTATTACTTTGTAGGTGTGGGTGACCCAACCGTTGAGCTGCCTGAGTTCTGCGACATTTTGTGACGCGTTGGCTCTTTTTTGGCGTTCCAGAATCAGGGCCTCTTCTCGCCCAATGAATGTTGCGATTTGTCCGCGGAACTCATCAAAGTAGACCTTGCCCCGGCCTTCCTGGATGACAGCCGCCATGTTGTTCATAGTCTTGGCATCGCCAATCCGGGCTCTCATTTCGATGGCGGGCTCGGTGACGTTTGTTTTCCAGTCGTTGATCGTTGTACTGATTTCAGTCAGTAGCTGAACCTGGGCGGGATTGTCAGAGACGGTTTCCGAAAGCTCGTTGATCAGGTCTTTGAACCTCCTGTCACCCTCGGAATAAGGCCCAAGGAAATCGTCCTTGCCGGCCAGCAGGTAGCCGCGCATTCCCGTTTCCATATCCACGGCTGCTGCTTCGGTCAGTGAGGCTTTGTCCAATACCTCGTAAGTGTGGTCGACCAGGCCAACGCTTTTCAACAGGGAGTTGATACTGCTATACACAAAAACAGAGGTACAGATCATGAATACGAGAATCAGACTGTTTCCCGAAAACAATTTTGTTCTGAGTTTCATGTCACTTAACACGATGTTTGTTCTCCCGGTGCGAGGAATAGTTGAATGGGGCTGCGTCAGGGCGAGCCAGTCACGACAAATGCTTCCGTTGAAATAACACTCATAGGATCACCCAAAGATTGGAGCTAATCGACTTTGGGATATCATTTGTGAGCGGCAGATACTCCAATCGGTTGGATATGGAGATGTTTAAGGAAAAACCTTATGAATGATTGCAGGTTTACGGGCTTTGCGCGGTCATTCCGCCGTGTGGCCGGATGGAATAGGGCACGATGGTGCCGAACGGTGCGTGCGGAATCCGCTTCAATGCCCGTCCGGCGGGTGCCCTTTGCAATTCTTCGATCGTGAAGGTGCGGAAGGCCGCGTTGCTTAAGCAGCGGGCTGGATTTCGATTCTTTGCAACGATTCCATAAGGTGCGAAACCGTGGCGGCAATGCGGGCCGAGCTGTCGGGCAGGCGAACCAGAAGACCAATGCCATACAGGCTGGTGGTGATGTATCTGGCCAACGAAGCGGCGTCGGTGTGGGCGTTGATCTGCCCCTGCTTTTTGGCCCGAGTCAGGGCGCATTCGATGCCGTTTTCCAGGGACTGCACGTGTTGAGAAACGGCTGCCAGCGCGTCCGCATCTTCCCGGGAATTCACCAAAGCTGTGACGGTCAGGCATCCTTCTGCGGGGCACGTGGTGGCATAGGATGCAAACCCCCGGATCAGCGTCCTCAGGTTTTCCAAGGGCGACCCTGGTCCTTGCAAAAGTGCCAATTTACTTTGGGCTTCTTTATTTCCGTAATTTTCCAGAGCCTTCAGGTAAAGGCCTTTCTTATCGCCAAAGGTGTTGTAAAGGCTCTGCCGACAAATCCCCAACTTACGGGTGAGGTCGGGCATGCTGGTGCCTTCGAACCCTCTTTCGCGAAAGAGGGCAACGGCTCCTTCTAGAACCTGAGCTTCATCAAAACTCTTGGGACGGGGCACAGCAGCTCCAGCAGTTGAAGAAATGTGATTCCTTTACACTAGTACACTTTTGCATATTGGTCAATATGTTGTCTTTTAAACAGTTGTGCCTACCTGTAATCTCTTTCTCCTCAATATTTCAGAAATGGTGTGGCCGTTAAAGAATGATCGTTCTATATTGATCGCGAAACATTGCTGAATTTCAGGTTGCAGACACAAATTTCGAGAAAGGCACCACCATGCCCCAATCAGATCACTCCTCATCTCTCTTTTCCGCTTTTGACCTCGGTGGTCTGAAGGTCAACAATCGCCTGGCCTTGGCCCCGATGACTCGAAGCAAGGCAGGCCCCGAGCGCTTGGCGAATCCCCTGATAGCCGAATATTACGCCCAGCGCGCTTCGGCCGGATTGGTCATCACCGAGGCGACCACCGTCTCAGCCCAGGGCAACGGATACCTGAACACTCCGGGTATCTATACCGATGAAATGGGAGACGCGTGGCGCCAGGTCACCGAGGCTGTCCACGCCAAGGGCGGGCGCATCTTTCTTCAGCTTTGGCACACAGGGCGGGCCTCGCACAGTGAGTTTCACGATGGGGCACAACCCGTCAGTGCCTCGGCCATCCGCATTGAAGGCGATGGCGTGCATACGCCGAGTGGGAAACAGGATTACGAAGTTCCACGCGCATTGGAAACCGGCGAACTGAAGGGCGTGGTGGCTGACTATGTCAGTGCGGCCGAGAGAGCCAAAGCCGCCGGGTTTGACGGTGTGGAAATCCACGCCGCCAACGGCTATCTGCTCGATCAATTTTTGCAGTCAAAGACCAACCAACGCACCGATGAATACGGCAGTAGCGTTGAAAACCGATTCCGCCTCTTGCGCGAAGTCGTCGAGGGTGTGGTTGCCGTATTTGGTGGCAATCGGGTGGCGGTGCGCCTGGCTCCCAACGGCATGTTCAATGACATGGGGTCGCCCGACTTCCGCGAAACCTTCACCTATGCCGCCAAGGAACTTGAAGCATACGGACTGGCCTACCTGCACGTCATGGACGGGTTGGCCTTTGGGTTCCACGAACAGGGCGAGCCGATGACCCTGGAAGACTTTCGTGCGATTTTTACGGGCCCCTTGATGGCCAATTGCGGCTACGACCGCCAAATGTCCATCGATGCGGTGCAGCGCGGGGCCGCTGATATGGTGGCCATCGGCCGGCCTTATATCAGCAACCCCGATCTGGCTGAACGCTGGGAGAACTCATGGCCTGAGGCGCCGTTGTCAGAGCCCACGAGCTGGTACACCCTGGAGCAGGTGGCGGCCGGATTCACCGATTACCCAGTCTATGAGGCCGGGGGAAAATAGGAATACGCTGGGCGGCGCACTGAGTAGTTGGCGCCAAAGAGATGCTGCAGCGAGGCGGGCTCATGGGTGGGCCCGCCCGTTTTTTGAGTGAGATTCATGCCCGTATCTTGATTTGAAACCGATTCCCAATATCTGCGTAGGTATGTTTTTGCAGAGATTTCTCGCGAACAAATAACCCAGGCCGAAGGGATGCCCCCCATGACGCTCCGCTCCACCCGCCGCACTTTCCTAAAAACTTCTGCCCTGACCGGAGCGGCCGTTGGCCTGGGAACTATAGCTTCACCCTGGCCGGCCAAGTTGTTTGCCGCCGACCCCCTGCAGATCCTCATCCTGGGCGGAACCGGCCAGACGGGACCCCATCTGGTTGAGGCCCTGCAGGCGGCCGGCCACACCGTCACGCTCTGCAACCGCGGCAACCGGAGCAAAGACCTTTTTCCTGACCTGGAATGCATCGTGGGTGACCGCGATCCGGAAAAAACTGACGGCCTGGATGCGTTGCAGGCTGCCATCGACAGCGGCCGCCGCTGGGATATCGGCATCGACATCTGGCCCCACATTCCGAAGGTTGTCGAGAAGACGGCGACCATGTTGCAAGGCAGCGTGGGGCACTTCATGTACGTGTCTTCGATCTCGGTCTACGTCGACAACTCGGTGCCCAAGGCCGACGAGACGGCTGAAGTTGGCCAGGCTGCCGACGCGGACGAAACCGAATTCAACTGGGGACTGTTTGGCCCCTTCAAGGCCGAGTGCGAAAACCGGGTGCGCCGGCTGTATCCCGACAACCACACCATTTTCCGGCCGGGCCTGATCGTGGGGCCGCGCGACTTCAGTTTCCGCGGCGGCTATTGGCCATTCCGCGTGCGCAAGGGTGGCGAAGTTTTGGCGCCGGGCGACGGCCAGACGCCGATCCAGCTCATCGACGGCCGCGACCTGACAGCCTTCCAGGTGCGCTGCATGGAAAAACGCACGGGCGGGACCTTCGACGTCTCCGGCCCCGAGCCCAAACACAAGCTCACCATGGCGGCCTACCTGGAAGAATGCCGCAAGGTCACCGGTTCAGACGCCACCTTCACCTGGGCCAACAGCGCCTTCCTGGAAGAGCACGAAGTTTCCGCCTGGATGAACATGCCGTGCTGGCTGCCGGCCGAGGGCGAGTACGCGGCATTTGGCCTGCGCAGTTGCGCCAAGGCCGTGGGTGCGGGGCTCACCTTCCGTCCCTACAGCGAAACAATCAAAGACACTCTGGCTTGGATGGATGAATTGCCCGCCGAACGGCTCGAAGGCATGACCCAGCGCGCTGGCTTGCCGGCCGAAAAAGAGGCCGAGGTGTTGCAGGCTTGGCATGAGGCGAAGGGGTAGGATGGTGGCGTCAGTTGTTTTCAATCGGAGTTGTTATCACTGCCACCCAACTCCTGCAAATTAGGCTCCCAAAGATCGGCCCCGGGCATCAAAATCGCCGCCTTCTCGTGCACCTGAGCCAAGCCCAACAGCGAAACCGGCGCGCCGCTGAAGTAGAGATGAGCGGGGCATCCGGCCTTGCAGTCGCTGGCGCCAAATTTTGGCACGGGCACACCATTGCCGACCAAGGCGCCGATCTTCCGGTTCAGTTCGCACTCGGTGATGCCGGCGCCATCGGGCACGACAATCGCTCCCACCGGTTCGCTGTCCAGAGCCGTTGAAAGGTGGTCAAAGTGCCAGCGGCGCTTGGCCTTTACGCTCCAGTGCCGCTCCACCCGCTTTTGCAGGTTCTTCTTTGCGCTGCCGGTGTACATGTACCATCCGGGCGGGAAAAACTGCTCGCCCAGCGCCCCGACCGTGATGGTCGAGGCGCTTTTGAGGCGCAGCAGAAAAACATACAGGCCGCCGTCGAACATCAGAGGCTCGCCCTCACTTGGTTCTCGACGCCGCCGGCGATGACCACTTCCTGCACCGGTGTGCCCAGGGGTGTGAAGCTGAACTGCTGCCCGTTCCAGGTGATCTTCGAACCGGCAAAATCCATGTCCAATTCTTCGGCCGCAACGATGGTGCGTTGGTCTGTTTGATCAGCGAAGTGGGCTTTCAGTGCGTCGACAAAGGCCGGGCACTCTACGCAAATGAAGCCATTGTTGATGGCATTGCGCAGGTAGGTCTGCGAGTAACTGCCGGCGATCACAAGCTTGATGCCCGCGGCCTGCAACGCGGTGGCTGCTTGCTCGCGGCTGGAGCCGGTGCCGAAGTTGTAGCCACTGACGAGCACATCGCCCGCCTTCACTTTTCCCGCAAACTCGGGGTCGTAATTTTCCATCACGACCTCGGCCATTTTTTCCTTCGTGATGTCCTCACGGTAGGTGTAGTCCTTGGAGTAGATGCCGTCGGTATTGAGGTTGTCGGTGGGCAGGTACACCATACGCCCGGACAACGACGTGGGGAAGCCATCGAGGATGTCGGTGGCGGCGCGTTCGCCAGCTGCTGCGGTGAACTCTTTGATGTCCCGTTCAGGCGCGCCGTTTTCCAGGTTCATGCTCTCTGGCCCGGTTACAAATCCGGCCAGGGCGCTGGCGGTGACGACTGCGGGGCTGGCCAGATAGGCCTCGGCCTCGCGGCTGCCCATGCGGCCGCGGAAGTTGCGGTTGGTGGCCGAGATGCCCACTTCGCCGTCTTCGAGCAGGCCCACGCCCCGGCCA
>JADGEP010000032.1:6949-16876 GCA_016744275.1 Candidatus Krumholzibacteriia bacterium
ATGCAGGGGCCGCATCCGGGTGGCAGCACTTTGGCGCCGGCGTCGATCAGTTTTTGCCAGGCGCCGCTCGCGGTGGCCTGATCTTCAATGGGTTGGCTGGCCGCCGCGATGTAGAACTCCACGCCTTCGGCCACTTTTTGACCGTCGACCACCGCTGCGGCGGCTTCCAGATCACCCAGCCGGCTGTTGGTGCAGCTGACGAGGTACGCCTTGTGGATTGCCATCCGGCGTTGGTGCATTTCGGCCAGGGAGGTCATCACCTGCAGGTTGTGGGGCCCACTGATGTGGGGCGTGACCCGGCTCAGGTCCAGGTTGATTTCCGAGGCATAGACGGCGTCGGCATCGGAGGCGGGCGGGTTGTTGGTCCACTGGTCGATGTGGGCGTCGGTGATGCGTTCGGTATTGCCGTGCTGGCGCAGCCAGTCTTGGCGTTCGCGCATGAAGGCGACACACACATCGTCCACGGGGAACCATCCGGCCAGGGCGCCCCATTCGGTGGTCATGTTGGCGATAGTCAGGCGCTCTTCGATGGACAACCCTGCGGTGCCGCTGCCGCCAAATTCGATGACCGCGTTGAGCACCTCGCCCTGATTGTACATGCCGCACAAGGTGATGATGACGTCTTTGCCGGTGACGCCCTCAGCCAGGGCGCCGTTCAGGTTGACCTTGATGGTGCGCGGGATTTGCCACCACACCGTGCCGATGGCCCACAATGCGGCCGCGTCGGTGCGCACTACGGGTGTGCCCAGGGCGCCGATGCCGCCGTAGGTATTGCTGTGGCTGTCGCTGGCGACGCAGAGGCCGCCGGGCTGCACGTAGCCTTCTTCGATCATGATTTGGTGGCCGATGCCGCGCCCGGCGGGGTAGGCGTCGACGCCGTTGGTGGCGGCGAACTCGGCGATCTTGGCGTACTTGGCCTGGTTGTCGTCGCTGGTATCCTGGATGTTGTGGTCCAGGGTGAACACCGGTTGTTGCGGGTTCTTGATGCGCGGCACACCGAGGCCGTTGAATTTGCCCATCACGGCGCTGGTATTGTCGTGGGTCATCACGTGATCGGGAATCAGGGTCACGTAGTCGCCGGCCCGAACAATTTGGCCGTCCTTGAGTCCGACGGCGTGGTCCTGGACGATTTTTTCGATGACTGTCTGCGCCATGTCTTGCGGCTCCCGGGAAAGTGTGGTGAGTGGGCTGGAATCGCCGGCTGAATATGCCGACCAAGTTAAGACAAACGGCCCCGGTGGACAATCACCGGGGCCGTCTATGATCAATTATTTTCAGGCCGGATCAGCTGGTGGCCGCATCCCTGGCCGGTCCGGGATAGGCGTCGCTGATGTACTCCTCGAGCACCCGAATCTGCGCGGTCTGGTTCTGGCCGATGGCCTTGACCACATCGCCGATCGAAATGATGCCCAAAAGGGTCTTTTCGCTCATCACCGGCACGTGGCGGATGCGTTTTTCGGTCATGATGGCCATGACCTGGGGCAGGTCCGTATCCGGCGTGACGTAGACGACTTTGCGGGTCATCAATTCGTGCACCGGGGTGTCGCGGGCGGTGCGTCCCTGCTGGGCAATGAAGCGCAGGTAGTCGCGTTCGGACATGATGCCACAGACGCTGTCGCCCTCGATGATGATCAAGGCGCCGATGTTGTTGCTGACCATGGTCACCACCGCATCGAATACGTTGGCGTCTGGTTCGACGGAGATGATGGGGCGCTCACCCTTGGTCTTGAGCAGATCCTGGATGGTTTTGGTTTGCATGGAACCCCCCTTTGAGGTGGTCAGAATCGTCAATGTGAATATCGGGACAATTTAGGGTCAGTTTTCAATATCCGCTACCTTGTTCGCAATGCAGGGCTTGGGGGCCGCCAATTTCGCGGTTTGCGCATCCGGTGCTACGGCTTATCCTAGTTGCCAACCAGTGAGACCACTTTCAAGCGAGGACCGACGCCATGTACGAAGATTTCGAAGATCTGCGGGAAAACTGCCCCGCCGAGATCAAGGCCGACATCGCCATCGATATTGAGCACGATGACGCCGAGCGCCTGGCTGCCATCTGGGCGGCCACTTCAGATGGCGAATTTCGCCTCTACCTGAATTCGGCCGTCAGTGAATTCTGGGAGATCGAAGTGCGCACCCGTGGGGGAAACGCCGTGCCGGACGACGGCATCGCCATCGAAATCATGTTCGACAGTTTCACTGACCGGGAAATGGGATCGACTCTGTACCTGGAGTTGCACGCCTACTGCGGCACCGAAGGCATTGGCGATCTGACCTGGAAGATTTTCGAGGACGACAAACTTGAGCGCCAGTTTGCCAAAATGATGGAGGCCAAAGTCCCGGGCCTGTTGGGTGATGTGACCGACACCGCTGGGATGTCCTGCGTCGTGGAAGTGACCGAAGTCGAGGAGTTGTAGCATGCGCTATTTGCTGATTTTTTTGCTGGCGCTCACCAGCGCCGCGTCACAGGCTGAAGTGATGGATCAGTCGCCCGCCGGATTCACCAGTCGCTCGGTTCATGTATCGACTGCGGCGCCGGATCAGGTTTGGCAAGGGCTCACCAAGGACATTGGCAAATGGTGGAATGCGGACCACACGTTCTCTGGTGATGCGGAGAACTTGTTTCTGGAAGCTGAAGCGGGCGAAGAGTTTGGCGAAAAGCTGCCCGGTGGCGGCACCGTGACCCACATGGAAGTCGTGTATGCGGAAAAGGGCAAGGTCCTGCGTTTGCGTGGCGGTCTGGGGCCACTGCAGGCCATGGCTTTGGTTGGGGTGATGACAGTTGAATTGGCCGCGGTCGAAGCCGGTACGGAGTTGACGGTGACCTACGTCGTGGGTGGATACGCCCCCAATGGGTTGGAAGGATTAGCCGGCCCGGTTGATGGTGTGGTTGTCGACCAGTTCAAGGGCCTGGTAGCGTACCTGGCGCGCTAGGTTTTCCAAGATACCCGAGTCAATCCTGGCAAGCATCAGTCAGGATCAATTGCGCCGCCTGGCGCGCGTCGGCCGCAACCCCCGCCGAGCCCTGAATGTGCGCCGTGACGATGGCACCCTCTTTGAGCAGCAGAAAACGCCTAGCCAGTTGCGCTGGCTCCGCGACACCCGCCTTTTCTCCCAATTCCACCAGGTAGTGTTTGATGAGGCGCTTGTGCTCGGCCGCACTGGCACGGACCGGGTGGTCCGGGTCCGGGTATTCGCTCGCCGCCTTGATGAACATGCAGCTGTTGAAATCTTCCTGATCAAACCATTCCCCGAGGGCGTCAAACATGGCCAGCAATTGCTCGCGGGGCGTGGTGGCCAGTTCTTCCATGCGGCGCATCAGCCAATTGCGGAACAACTCGTCGCGCAGGCGCAGCGAAGCCAGGATCAGGTCGTCCTTGGTGCGGAAGTGCTTGTACATCGAGGTTTTAGAGACGCCGGTTTCCGTCACAAGCATGTCCATGCCGGTGGCGTGGAAGCCGTTGCGGTAAAAAACCTGCAGGGCCTTTTTGACCAAAATGTCGCGTTTTGAAGCACTCATGGCGGTGTTGTCCTGGTTCACGTGTACTGTTCGGTAGAGCTTGTTACAGTGTAAATAATACGTTGATTGGAGAAATGCGCAAGAAATCATGAAAATTCCGACCGTATTGAGACTGATCGGTTCGGAAAAAACGAGGAAAAAGCGCGGGCGGTGACATGTTTGGGCGTTGTTGGATCTCCATAGGCCGCCGATTTGGACAATTGAGAGCTAATTTGAAGATATTCCATTTTATCTCTTGCGGACCTGTACCGATCAGTATAGGTTGAGTCTGTCAACCGCGAGAGCGGTGGCAACACAGAACGCAACGAGGCCAGCGAGCCTCTTGACCATAGACGAGTGGAGAAAGTCATGAAGATCAATTGGATGCGAACGATTCCCGCCGGTCTGGTCGCCACCCTGGCCCTGGATTTGAGCGGATTGATGATGACGGGAAAGTGGTGGGACATCCCCAATTTGCTGGGGACCAAGCTGGGAACAGGGTTGGCAGGCGGCCTGGCGATGCACTACGGCATCGGCGTTGTGCTGGCGGCGATGTTCGTGGCCGTGGCGCCGTCGCTGAAGGGACCGCTTTGGGCCCGCGCCCTGACCTACATCACGGTGCAAACGGTGATGGGTGTTTTCCTGTTCATGTTCCCGCTGCTGGACCTGGGCGTGGCCGGCTTGAAGGCGGGCGCCATGATGCCGGTGATCTCACTGGCCCGGCACTTCTTCTACGCGCTGACCCTGGCTGCCGGCTTGCAGGGCACGGTGTCCACTCTGGCTTCCGGATCGGTGAAAACCTCGCCGGCCTATGAGGCCCAATCGTGAGCGCGATGATCGCGCCGCCTTTCACCCGCGAAAAGGCCCTGGCCAAAGTGCAGGCCGCCGAGGATGCCTGGAATAGTTGCAATCCTGTTCTGGTAGCCAGGGCCTACAGTAAAGATTCCGAGTGGCGCAACCGCGACGAATTTTTCACCGGGCGTGAAGCGATCCGCAACTTCCTGCGGCGCAAGTGGGCGGTCGAAACCCACTACCGCCTGATGAAAGAACTGTGGGCCTTCACCGACGACCGCATCTCGGTGCGCTTTGAATATGAATGGCGCCATCCGGAAACGGGACAATGGTACCGCACTCACGGCAACGAACACTGGGAGTTCAATGCCGAAGGATTGATGAAGCGGCGCGACATGAGCGCCAATGACATTCCCATCGAAAAATCACAACGGCGCCTGAGCGCCTGAATATAAAGGATTGAGACCATGAAAAACTTGAAACAGACTGCCTTTGCCTTCTTCGTGGCCGTGACCTTGCTGGTCGGCCTGGTGAACACCGGAAGCGCAGCACCCAGCGAGCAGGTCAAGCACCGGACCGTGGAAATCGACGGCCAGTCCATCTTCTATCGCGAGGCTGGCAATCCCGAAGCACCGACACTGTTGTTGCTGCATGGTTTCCCGACGTCGTCTCACATGTTCCGCGACCTGATCCCCGAGTTGGCTGATCAGTACCATCTCGTGGCCCCGGACTATCCTGGCTATGGAAACAGCTCCATGCCTGCGGTTGATGAGTTCGATTACTCCTTCGACAACTTCAGTGTCGTGGTTGAAAAACTCACCGAAAAGCTGGGCCTTGATCACTACACCTTGTACCTGATGGACTACGGCGCCCCGGTTGGCTTCCGTTTGGCGGCCAAGCATCCGGACCGTGTTGACGCCTTGATCATTCAAAACGGAAACGCCTATGTCGAAGGCATCAACAACGATTTTTGGGAGCCGATTCAGGCTTATTGGGATGACCGCAAGGCCGTGAACAAGGGCCTGGACAACGCCTGGTGGAAGAACATCAAAGAAGCCTATCAGCAACCCGAGATGACCAACGACGATGCCCTGCGATTCCTGATCACCCTGGGCGCCACGAAATGGCAGTACACCAATGGCGCGCGCGACGTCGAGTCGATCAGCCCGGACAACTGGCACGTGACCCAGCGCCTGCTTGATCGCCCGGGCAATGCCGAAATCCAGTTGCAGATGTTCTACGACTATGGCAGCAACCCGCCGCTGTACCCGGCCTGGCAAGCGTATTTCCGCGAGCACCAGCCGCGCACGTTGGTTGTTTGGGGACAGAATGACGAGATCTTCCCGGCCGCCGGTGCTCATCCGTACAAGCGGGACCTGAAAAACCTCGAGTTTCACCTGTTGGACACGGGCCACTTTGCCCTCGAAGAAGACGGCGCCGAAATCGCCGCCTTGATCCGCGAGTTTCTCGCCACCGAAGTGGCGGTCAGCCATTGAGTCATTGGCAGGGGTGCGGTTGCCTGACGACGCTGTTCAGGCAACTGCCGACCAACGAAATTGTGATCAAAGACACTTTTGGGGGAACATCATGAACCGGAATTTCACCAAGTACGCTTACACCGACAGCGTGCGCGATGCCCAGGAGCAATACGGCTCCCGGCGCGGCAACGCCTCGATGGAAAAGTCGGGCGACCGCTTCGAATTGACACCGCGCGAAATACCCTTTATCGAGTCGCGGGACAGCTTTTTCATGGCCACCGTGGGAGAAAACGACTGGCCCTACATGCAGCACCGGGGCGGCCCGCCAGGGTTCCTGAAGGTTATCAATGAAACGACCCTGGCGATGGCCGACTACCGGGGCAATCGGCAGTACATCAGCGTGGGAAATATCAATGCGAGCGGCCGTGTGGCGCTTTTTCTCATAGACTATCCTTCACGCAATCGTCTCAAAATCTGGGCCGAAGCTGAAGTGTTGGAGTCGAGCGAAAATCCGGAAATGTTTGCTGCGGCCAGCGATCCGGAATATGGGGCAGTCGTTGAGCGCCTGATGGTATTTACGGTCAAGGCCTTCGATTGGAACTGTCAGCAACACATCACGCCCAGGTTCACCCATGAACAGATCCGGCAAGGGTTGGCTCAACTGGCGACCGAATAGGTGGCAACTCAATACCCTGTGCCTGGACCATAAGACCAGAGAGAAGTGAAATGAAAAAGTATGATGTCATCGTCGTGGGCAGCGGCACTGCGGGATACAACGTGGCGGACGTTTGCCGCCAGGCGGATTTGTCCGTGGCCATGGTGGAGCGGGGCACGCCAGGCGGCGTATGCGCACTTCAGGGCTGTCAGCCCAAGAAGTTCTTCGTTGTGCAGGCGGAATTGGCCCGACTGGGCCAGCACCTACAGGGCAAGGGCGTGGTTTCGCCACCGGTATTGGATTGGTCGGCCACTGCGGCCTTCAAGAACGAATTCACCGATGCGGTGCCCGGCAATTCCGAATCGTTTTACAAGAAAATCGGTGCCGATCTCTACCGCGGCACCGCGCGCTTTGAAGGGCCGGGTCGGATGACCGTGGGCGAGACGGAATTGCAGGCCGACAACATCGTTCTGGCAACGGGGGCGACGCCGCGCCAGTTGACTCTCCCAGGTGCGGAGTTGGGCCTGAACAGCAACGAGTTTTTGGCCCAAACTGAATTGCCGAAGTCGGCGATTTTTGTGGGAGGTGGCTATATCTCGTTTGAATTTGCCCATGTAGCGGCGGCCTACGGCGCCGAAGTGACGATCTTGGAATACGGTGATCGTGTGCTGCGGCAGTTTGACCCGGAATTGGTCGACATGGCTGTCGCTGCCACCGAAGCGGCGGGCATTGGCGTGCACACCGGACAAGCACCGGTGGAATTGACGCGCACCGAAAAAGGAATACGAGTGCGCTGCGAAAACGGCAAGAACTACGAGGCCGAGGCCGTCTATATCACTGCGGGCCGATTGGCCAGTTTGGGCGACTTGAATCTGGAAGCATTGGGCCTGGAAGCCGACCCGCGGGGACTGGTCGTCAACAAATCGATGCAGGTGGAAGGGCAGGCGGGGTTGTACGCCGTGGGCGATTGCGCCCGCACCATTGCCCTGGCGCCGGTGGCCGATCGCGAGGCCCTGGTGGCGGCAGGGAATATCGCGGGCACTGCGTCTGAAATGGACTACGGCATCGTGCCCAGTGTGTGTTTCACCGAACCCCAACTGGCCACAGTGGGGTTGACTGCCGAGCAGGCCGAGGCCAAGGGGATGTCGGTGCAGGTGAAGAGCGGTAAAATGACCGGGTGGCCCAACCAGCGGCGGCTGGGGGCCCAGGCCGGACAATACAAAATGGTGATCAGTGAGGGCGGCAAAATTGTGGGAGCGCACATTTTGGGCCACGGCGCCGGCGACGCCATCAACCTGTTTGCCCTGGCGATGAAGGCTGGTCAACCGGCCGCGGTATTCAAGGAAATGATGTGGGCCTATCCGACGCTCACTTCTGATACCAAATACATGGTCTGATTCCATCGGGAAAAACCTGCCGCGGTGTGGAGACTGAGACTCCACACCGCGGAGGCGGCTTTTTTGCTTATCTTTTCCAGCCCGCCAAAACCTGTTCGAGCATCTCCTGGACATCTGCTGTAGGCGCCAGGCAGGTGCCAAATTCGCAAACATAAGCGGTGCCCTCTTGGTTGAGGGCCTTCTTGTCGGCCAGGGCCGGGGCCAGGGCCAACAATTCCGCACCGGCTCCCGCTGCAGGCACTGAGGTCAACACCGCGCTGGCGGGCAGCCGGGACATGAACCCTCGCCGCAGGCGGTGGGAAACATCGTCGTCATCGCCGGCAATGACGACGTCGTAATAGGGTCCCACAATACAGGCGACGGCGTCGAGCCATCCGGCCAATTCCAGGCCGCCGCGATCCAGCAGGCTGCTCCAGCCGTCCAAGCCCTCGCGTGCCTCGGTCAGGTATTTCGACTCACCCGTGATGGCCGCCATCTTGATCAGATTGCGAAACATGATGGCGTTGCCCGAGGGGATGACACTGTCGAAGTAGTCAACGGTGCGGCCCAACGGGGCGTCGGCTCGGGTGCTGGCCATGTAGAAGCCGCCGCCGTCGCGTTTGAATTCTTCCCGCGCGTGGTCGGTCAATTCGCGGGCCGCCGCCAGGTACTTCAGGTCACCCGACACCTGGAACAATTCCATCAGGCCATCGACCAGGAATGCGTAGTCATCGAGGATGCCTTCGCCGCTGACCTGGCCCTCGCTGCTGGCGCGCCACAAGGTCCCGTCGTCTCGGCGATGGGAGTCGAGCAGGAAGTCGGCCGCGCGCCGCGCTCCTTCGAGATATTTGTCGTTGCCCGTCACGGCGTATCCTTGAGCCAGAGATGCAATCGTCAGACCATTCCATGAAGTGATGATCTTGCGGTCCAGGCCCGGTGGCGTGCGTTGGTCTCGCACATCGCGCAGGGCTTGGCGGTGCCGCGCGAACAGGCCGGAAACTTCATCGAGGGAGCGCCCGTTGCGGTCGGCAATCTTCTGCAGGTCGCTGCGGCGAGTCAGCACGCTTTTGCCCGTGTGTTCGAAGTTGCCCTTGGCATCCACGCCGAGCACATCGGCCAGGACTGGGCCGTCAACCTCTCCGACCGCGGCACTGATGTCGGCAATGGACCAGATGTAGTACGTGCCCTCTTCGCCGCCACTGTCGGCATCGTAACTGCTGTAAAAACCGCCTTCTTGGCCGCGCATGTCATTCAGCAGAAAATCCAGCACATCCAGGCCGGTGGCCGTGAAATCGGGCCGGTCCAAAGCCACGCCGCCTTCCAGGAAGAGCCCGGCCAGTTGGCCGTTGTCGTACAGCATTTTTTCGAAGTGAGGCACTGTCCAGCGGTGGTCAACGGTGTAACGGTGGAAGCCTCCGGCCAGATGATCCTGAATGCCGCCACCCTGCATTGATTCCAGGGTGTGGGCGATCATTTCGCCCTGTTCGGTATCGCCCCGGCGTCGGTAGTCGTGCAGCAGGAAGCGCCACTTGACGGGCGTGGGAAATTTCTGGCGTTGTTGGAAGCCGCCGTTCACCGCGTCGTAACTTTCGAGACCACGTTCGACCGCGGCGGTGAGCAGACCTTCGCCCAATTCAGGGCCCGCGCCCGGAAGAGACAGCGGCGGTTCATTGGTCACCCGTTCGGTCACCTGGTTGGCCTGGTTTTCGATGTCGTCGCGCCGGGTCTGGTAGACTTCGATGATTTGGTGCACCAACTGCATGAATTGCTCGCGCGGAAAGTACGTGCCGCCGTGGAAGGGCTTCAGGTCGGGGGTCAGAAAAACGGACATGGGCCAACCGCCGCGGCCGGTCATGGCCTGCACCGCGTCCATATAGACGCTGTCGAGGTCCGGTCGTTCTTCACGATCCACCTTGATGCAGATGAAATATTCGTTCATGAACTGCGCCACTTCATCGTCCTCAAAAACCTCGTGTTCCATGACGTGGCACCAGTGGCAGGTGGCGTACCCGATGCTCACAAAAAGGGGGCGGTTCGTGGCCCGCGCCAAGGCAAAGGCCTCTGGCCCCCAAGGGTTCCAGTTCACGGGATTGTGGGCGTGCTGAAGCAGGTAGGGGCTCTCCTCTAAGA
>JADGEP010000330.1 GCA_016744275.1 Candidatus Krumholzibacteriia bacterium
CTGCGGCCGAGGCGTCCGCGATTCAAGCCCACCTGGAAGTGTGCGGCACCTGCACCGATGATCTGACCCGTTTGAATGCCGCTGCGGAAGAACTATTGCGGAGCGCGGCTCAAGCTGCCCCGCGCCGTGATTCCGTGTGGCAACGTATGGTGGCCAACTTTATTTCCCCTATCTCCTGGTTACCCGCCGCCGCCGTGGCGCTGGTCGCGCTGGTCTATATCAACGCTTCGGACCAACCCCAGATGCCGACGGCCGTTTCGGTGGGCCACGCCGTGGTTTTGCCCATGGAGACTGAACGCGGCGCATTGACGACCATCCGGCCTGGTGCGGACGCCAGAGTGACCCTGATGTTCGAATTGGCGAGTGCAGACGACGCGCCCGTTGTCCACTGCGACGTGAGCGTATTTGGGCCTGAAGATCCTGGAGGAAGTGCCGTGGCCACCGTGAATCAGGCGGCGGCCATGGATAAATTTGGCACCTTTGTCGTGATTCTGGATGCGCGCCTGTTGCACAACGGGCGCCACGTTCTTGTGGCCCGTGACCGGTTCGGCGAGCGCCGCTTCATTTTTGAGGTGAGCAATACCGGGAACGGACCATGAGTTCTGAAACGCGGCCTAGATCATCCTGATCAACCAGGCCCGCGAACGTTTTTTCACGCCACCAAACCAGAGCACCAGCGGATACATCAATACGAGCAGGATTGCCCAACCGAGCAACGATTCACCCACGGCCCCTTCGTGGTAGAAGAAGCCGAACCGGCGGGCAAAAATCGCCAGCAGCGGAATGTGCACCGTGTAGAAAAACAACGGCACCTGCCCCACTTTCGTCAGCGGGTACAGCACGTTGCTGCGCTGGCAGATGAGATCAAAGACCCCCACCATGAATACCACCGCGCCGGAGAACCACAACTGGTGGGCCAAGCTCGGCGGGTACTTCTGGACCAGAAAAAACGAATAGCTGAAGAAGGTGTCCCAGGCAAAAATGTTGCCGAAGCCCGCTCCGGCACGCACGCCCCAGGCCAAACCGATCAAGACCAGCCCGGTGATCAGGGAATTGCGGGCCCGGCGCCCGGGATCCTGCCACGCTTCAAACCAGAAATGGGCCATCACGCTGCCCACAATCGCCAAAGCAAACCAAGGCAACAGCGGGTATTTGTTGAAATCACCGGCGTCGACCAGAAACTGCATCAGGTAGTGCACCGGAGCGTCATGGTCGTACGGAATATTCAACAGGAACGGATGGACCAGGAAAATGGCCGCCGCCACCGAAGCCCGCGCCTGCCAGGACCAGCGGGCGATCAAGGCCAGCAAGACCATGCTCAGGCCGATGGTCGCGATGATGCCCAGATGGCCCAGACGCAACCGTGAAAAACCACCCCACGAAGAATTGACCCAAACCAGTTGCACCGCCACCAGGAACAGTCCCCGCTGGATGAAGCCCCAACGGATCGCCGCCACTTCAGCACCTTTGCTCAATCGCCGCTGGAACACATAGTGCACCATGGCGCCGTTCATCATCAGGAATCCGGGCGCGCAAAGGTAGCCCATGTACCGCAGCAGAAACTGCGGCGTATTGTCGAAGAACGGATCAATGGGATCCAGGCTCAACCAGGCCGAATTGAAGTAGTAGTTGCTGTGCCCGAGGGCCATCATCACACCGACCAACCCGCGGAAGGCGTCGATGTAGGTGATGCGTGCTTTTTCTCCCATTGTCCGTCCTATTGGTCCGCAAACACTGTGCGCACCACGCGCATGCCCACCACGTCTTCGATCGAATCGGGGTAACGAGCCGAACGCCGGGCGCTGCGGCAGTCTTCACTGGCCCCATACCAACTGCCACCGCGCACAACCCGTTGGCTGCCGGCAGTCGGCCCCATCGGGTCGAGCACCACGCCATCGCCGTCGGCATCTGACAGGCGGTAGTCGCCGTACCAATCCCAGCACCACTCCCAGACGTTGCCGTGCATGTCTTTCAAGTCCAGGGAATTCGAAGCCTTCAAGCCCACTTCAGAAGTGCCGCCGGTGGCATTGCCGCAATACCAACCGAGGCTGTCGAGGACCGGGTCCAGATTGCAAACGCGGTTGACCAGGGGCCCACCCGACAAGGATGTCGCACTGCCGCCGCGGCACAGCCATTCCCACTCCGCTTCGGTGGGCAGGCGCCAACCATCGGCTTCCTGGTTCCAGGTCACTTGTTGTCCGCTCACGGTGTAGGCCGGCGTGCGCCCTTCATCTGCCGAAAGCGTGTTGCAGTAGGCCACCGCCTGCAACCAGGTCATCGACTCGACCGGACGCTGCGCGCCCACGTAACCGCTGGGATCGACCAGGCCCATGGCGGCCCATTGTTGTTGGGTCACTTCAGTCACCGCGGCGACCAACTCGTGGCTCAAGACCACCGTGTGTTGCCACTCATCAGCCTGGCGGCCGGGTTCAAAATCAGGGGCCGTGATCTCGGTTGTCGCCGAACTGCCCATGCTGAAAACAATGGCTCCCACCACTGGTCCTTGAGCGATCTCGGTATTGGCCGCCGGCACTTCCGTATTGGCAACGGTGAAATGGAAGGTGTAGTTGTGCTCGCCCGCCGGCAGGTCGGTCTGGTAAGTGTACCGCACCTCACCCGACTGTCCCGGTTGCCCCGTCATGGCGTGCGCCGTTCCGTCGATGATCACCTCGGCCAATACCGGCGCCTCGGAATAGACGTAGGTCACGCCATAGGTGTATTGATCGTCAGTGGTGCCGCCCAGAACATCCAGGCTGGCATCGGTCAGCAGGATGCCATCACCAGGCTGCGCGCTGACGCCGTTGCCCAAGCCTGACAGCTGTCCCATTTCATCGGCGCAGCGCAAGGCGAAATGGTGAACTCCGTTGGCCAGGCCATTGACCACAAAATTCATGGCCGTGCCGGGCGCCTCAGGCACCGGCACACCGGTCACCGGTGTTGCCGCCTGCCATCCGGCCTCATCAACAATAGGGGTCGCGGCCGTGCGGATTTCCAGGGCACTGGCCTGGCCATGCATGCCGTCATCTCCGGTGGCGTACCAGTGCAGGCGCACGGCACCCACACCAAAGCTTTCGGCCGTCAGGCTGTGCACCGCTGCCGGTGCGGTCTCGTCATCAAAGGCATCCGGGCCCTGCATCACGATCAGGCCCTCGTCACGGTCCACCGCCAGGACAAATCCGTCGCTGCTCAGGGCAAGGTCCATGGCGTAGCTGGTCAGGATGCGTCCCAGAAAAATGGGCGCCGCCGGATTGGATACGTCCACAAAATGCACGCCACCGCCCTGGGCGGCCAGGACGCACAGGTCATCGCGTACGGCGACCGCACGGCACTTGCCGTCGAGGGCCAAACTGGCTACCAAAACAGGAGTTTCGCCGCCGTCGATCCGGAAAATGGCCAAGCCTTCGGGCCCATCGGCGACATAGGCGTAGTCACCCTGCAGCTCCACGTCCAGGGCCTCGCCCGGGCTATCGGCCCAGCTGCTCAGGCCCACCGCATCCAGATCCAAAATGCGCACGTCCAGTACCGCCAGGCCCATCTCGTCGTCAGCCACGTAGGCAAACCCGTCGCGCACCACGATGCCTTCAGCATAACCATTGGTGCCCACGAAGACACCGTTGTAGGCCAGGATGCCCGGCTGAGCCGGAATCGATTCAAAAATCCGGATGCCCTTCCAGCTTTCGGCCAGATAACACACGTATGGCTCATCCGGATCAGCGGGTTGGTCCACGTACACCCGATTGCCAAACACAGCGGTGGTGCCGCTGTTGAAACTGGTGACCGCCGCGGGGTCAGTGATGTCGTAGCTGGTCACACCCTCGGTGCCTTCGACCACCAAGGCGATGTCCTGCAGCTGGTGGTTCACGAAGGTGCGCACCACCTCAACACTCTCGCTGTATTTCAGCGTATTGAGTGTCTGCACCAGCTGCGGATTGCTCGGGTTGCTGAAGTCGACGGTGTGCAATCCCGCCTGACCGCCAGCCACAAAGGCGTAGTGGCCCATGACCGCCACCCCTTCGTTTTCGCTGGGCAAGGACACACTGCCGACCCGCACAAAGGGAGCCCCTGGCGGTTCATAAAGGTCCTGTTGGGCACAAGCAGCAGCCAGTACCAAAAGGGCGAAGGTGGCAAACATCATCAACTTGGTGCAGCGCGAACGCATGATCACTCCTTAGAATCGATAGTTGAAGCTGGTCCAATACAACCACTGGGTAAAATCCTTGTCCGTGGTGATGTCGCCCTCCCAGGGGGAATCGACAACGCGCTCGGTGCGCCGGACAGCGAGTTTGAGAGTCACTTTTTTATTCAGCTTGCGGCGCACTGCGGCAGTGCCCTTGTAGAACATGTCCCGCCGGCCCGCATGATACGGGTCGTCGACCAGGCTCTTGT
>JADGEP010000331.1 GCA_016744275.1 Candidatus Krumholzibacteriia bacterium
CCTCTATATCGCACTGGCTGTTTCCGCGTTGGCATCAATTCGATCTTTGAATGGATTCAATGCTGCCGCGTTTATTCTGCTAATCGTCTGGGTCGCTGACAGTGCTGCCTACTTTGCCGGAACATGGCTTGGCGGGCCAAAACTTTGGACAAAGGCCAGCCCCAACAAGACCTGGTCTGGCTTGATCGCCGGGCTTGCCGGCGGCGTGCTTGCTCCCGACGGTGCGGAGGCGGCAAGACCGTGGCGGGTAGTGCTTCCCGATACTGTCGAGTTGCAGGGAGGCAAAGTCCTGTTGCGCGATCTGTCGACCGAACCTGTGCCTGCCGGCCCGGGTCGCATCGTGGTTTATGCTGGTGGAAAGCCGAATACGGTGGTTGCCGTTTCGCGGCAAATCATCCTGCGCAAACTGGTCACTGAGGGTCTCAGTTCCGGAGTCTTGTTTCAGGGCGCGGAAGTTTGCCAGATCGTTTTTGCCGGACGCGAACTCAATGGCGATGTGCTCAGCGGAGAGATCCGCAAGGCGCTGCAGGATCTGGTGCCGGTGTCTGAGGCGGGTGCGCCCGATGCCTGGTTCGAACTCGACTACGGTGAGCAACGCCTTTCTGCGGCGGGCGACTGGCGCGTGGAGCTTGGACGCCGGACCGTGTTGAAGGCAGGGCGCAACCTGATCCAAGTGCGCGTGATATCAGGGCCGAAAACTGAGAACTTCAGCGCTTCGGTCATCTTGCACAGCTTCGGTGAGGTGGCCCGCGCCACGAGAAATATTCCCCGAGATACGGCCCTCAGCGAAGCCCACTTCAACTGGTCCTGGCAGGATCTATCTGAGATTCCCAACGGCGTGTCGGCTGGTCGGTACGCCTTGGAAGGGGCCAGCGCAACCCGCAGCCTGAGTGCCGGAAGCTTGCTGCGTGAGGCCGACCTCAAAGAGACGCCTTTGATCTTGTCCGGTGATGCGGTGGAACTAGTCGTAATGCGCGGCCAGGTCGCGGTTACTGTCCGGGCATTTGCGCGGCAGCAAGGTTGCCTGGGACAAACGATTCCCGTACGAAACGAACTGACAGGACGCCTGGTCAATGCCCGCGTGGCAGGACCGGGGCGCGTGGAATGGAGAAAGTGAACCGATGACCGACGTGAGAATCATTTTCCGTAAAAGCCCCGTGGCCCGCGCCACGGCCGTTGTGTTTGTGATCGCGGTACTGGGCGCATTGATGGCTCCCAAAGCCCAGGCCAAGACGCCTCTGATTGACTTCGAGACAGGGCAGTCCCTGGTGTCAAATATCAAGGCCCATCGGGTGGGTGATTTGATCACGATCATCATCACCGAGCAAAGTTCTGCCAAGTCCAGTGCCAAGACTTCGACGGACAACAAGAGCGAGACCAGTGGCGGCCCCGGTCTGGGGGTGCTGAATTTCGTCAAGCCCTGGGACATGTCCGTGGAGAACAAATACGAAGGTGATGGCGATACTCAGCGCAAGGGCAGCCTGAGCGCCGAAATCACCGCCCGCATCATCGAGGTGTTGCACAATGGCGACTTCCGTCTCGAAGGCACCCGCATGATCAACATCAATGGCGAGAAGCAACTCATTGAAGTGACCGGTGTTTGCCGCGGCCGCGACATCATGCCGGACAATACGATCCTCAGTGTCTACATCTCCGACGCCCAGATCGCCTACAACGGTTCGGGAATGATCACCGATTCTGCCAACCCCGGCGTTGTCACCAAGATTTTCAACTGGTTGTTCTAGGAGGCCGGCATGAATGTGCACGCAATGAAAAAAGCAACCCTGAGGTTGGCCCTGTTGGCCATGCTCACCGGCAGTCTCACGCCGTCGCTGGTCTATGGCTCGGGGGAATCCCGGATCAAGGATCTGGCCTTTCTGGAAGGCACCACCCTTGAGCCCCTCGTCGGCTACGGGTTGATCGTGGGTTTGAACGGCACCGGCGATAGCCCGAGTGCCGAGAATACCGCCAACTCCATCGCTACGATGCTGGAGAAGCTCGATGTGACCGTCAGTGCGGCTGATCTCAAAGCCAAGAATGTCGCGGCGGTCATCGTGACAGCGAACCTGGATCCGAACCTGAGCGTGGGCGGCAAGATCGACGTGAAGGTCAACAGTCTCAATGATTCGTCCAGCCTCGAGGGTGGGCACCTGATCATGACACCACTGCGGTCGGTCGACGGCACCATTTGCGTGCTGGCCCAGGGCAGTGTTTCCATCGGTGGCTTCAACGTCAAGAGCGGGGCGAACAACAGTTTCCGCAAGAACCACGCGCAAGCGGGTGTGGTCAGCGGCGGCGGCGTCGTGAAGGTGGGCCTTGGTGGAAAATTCATCCAGAATGGCCGGTTGGCCTGGTTGCTCAATAGTCCCGATTTCACAACCGCCAGTGAAGTGGCCAAAGTGATCAACCGGGAATTTGGCCATGATGTCGCGCGCGCTCGCGATGCCCAGCGCATTGAAGTGACCCTGCCGAACCAGTACCGCGATGATCCCGTCGGATTCATCGCCTCCATGGGCACCTTGAAATCCGCCAGTGATGCGGTGGCCCGCGTGGTGCTGAACGAGCGCACGGGCACCATCATCGTGGGCAAGAACGTGAAGCTGAAAGAGGCGGCGGTGGCCCATGGCACCTTGAAGGTTGTTGTGAGCACCTACTACGACGTAAGCCAGCCCAGCAGTTTCAGCCGCACCGGCGATACGGTCGTCGTGCCTGAGGTCAATACGGATGTCTCGGACAAAGAGGCCCGCGTGCTGCGTGTGCCCGATACCAGCACCGTTGCCGACGTGGTCGGTGTGTTGAATGACATCGGCGCCAGCCCCCGCGATATCATCGCGATTTTGGAAGCCTTGAAACGAGCCGGTTCTTTGCAAGCCGACCTGATCTTGATGTAGGGAGCACTGAGGGAATCATGGACATCCTGGCCCCCAATGCCACCGGCAATTTGCTGGACCAAGCTTCTGCCGGCGCGGAGCAGGAACGCCTGCGTCAGTTGCAGCAGCAATCTCCGACCGAGGAGAATCGGGCAGGTCTTGAGCGTTCGGCCAAGGAATTTGAAGCTGTTTTCATGAACACCCTGATGAAGGCCATGCGCAAAACGGTGCCCGACAACAAGCTGTTCAATGGGGGCGGGTCGACCAAATTTTACCGCCAGATGCACGACGCCGAGATGGCCAAGGCCCTGGCAACGGGCAATTCGGGCATGGGCATTGCCGATCTGATCATCCGCCAATTTGAACAGAATATCGATACCAAGGCCGCAGCAACCGACGCCAACGCGCCCGTACAGGGAACCGAAACCAAGGCGGCCATTCAGCCCCAGCTGAACCCATTGGGACCACCGGCACCGCGGGGCATCGACCGTTACCGCACCTTATCGCCGGTGGGCGAAAAGGTGGCCAGCATGGCCCGGATGCGTGGCCTGGCCGAAGCTCAGGGAACGGCAGTTGCCGATACCCTGAAACGATTCGAATTCGAAATCGGCAGCGCCGGAGTGCAGACCGGATTGGACCCCGCCCTGATTTTGGCCGTCGTCATGGAGGAATCCGGCGGTGATCCCCAGGCTCGCAGCGGCGCCGGGGCGACCGGCCTGATGCAGTTGATGCCCGGCACGGCTGCCGAAGTGGGGGTCTCTGACGCGACCAGCCCATCGCAGAACCT
Source organism: Candidatus Krumholzibacteriia bacterium (assembly GCA_016744275.1). Lineage (GTDB taxonomy): Bacteria > Krumholzibacteriota > Krumholzibacteriia > LZORAL124-64-63 > LZORAL124-64-63 > JAGRNP01. Next base: position 3,658 of record JADGEP010000331.1, read on the forward strand.
GCACGGTGGATCAAAATATCTGGCGCAAATGCTGCGCCGGTATGACGGCAAGCTTGATGTGGCTTTGGCGGCATACAACGCCGGCCCGGGCAATGTGGACAAGGCCGGCGGCGCCATCCCGCCCTTCAAAGAGACCGAACGCTATGTCAAACGGGTGCTTGAGCGCTATCAGGGCCTGGGCGGTGGCACGGATCTGGCGAATGTCCGACATGAGCAATAATCACGTTCCACTCACTGGAGAGGGAAAATGCGCACGTTGAACGACAGCAACGGGACCTTAGCGGACGAATGCCGCCATTTGACGGCCCTGATGAATACAGAAGATACGCAGTACCGCCGCTTGCTGCGCCTGGCGTGGCGGCAAAATTCTTACATGAAGCGGCAAGATGTGGACCGGCTCGAGGCCAACGCCCATGAGTGGGCGCACTTCCTGCCGCAAGCGGACCAATCGCGCATTGCCCGCGAGCGCTGCGTCGCCTCTTTGGCCAGTAGGGTGGGCGTGACAGTTCCTCCGGGGCGCGTGAGCGACCTGCTGGACTACACCGACCTGGAGACCAAACGCACCGTCACCAGCGCCATGAACAAACTGCGCCGCACCGCCGGCCGCCTGGCCAAGCAGAATGCGCTGAATCGCAGTTTGGCTGAGTTTTGCGTGGATCTGGCCCACGAAGAGGCGCAGATCTTTAAAAAATGTGTTTTGGAAGA
>JADGEP010000332.1 GCA_016744275.1 Candidatus Krumholzibacteriia bacterium
GGTTGCGCAGGCACCCTTCAGGCTGTGCCCGTCGCGGGCAATAACACCGATGTCCTCTTTCTTGATGGCTTGCCGGATCGCCTCGTAGAGAGGCGGTGCATGCTCAAGAAACAAGTCGCGCAATTCGGCCAAAATTTCCCGGTCGCCCCCAAATTCGGCCATCAGCCGGGATTCGTCGATGATGGGCATGTCAGGTCCGGGAACAGCATGGTCGGTGCTCACGATGTGATCCTCCGGTCAGGTGGTGTCGGAATGTCTTGTTTGATATTTCGACCACTGGGCACGGTACTTGAGGGTTTTGAAGGATTGTCGAATTGCCAATTTCCCGCTTTTTGGCCAGAAAATTGCTTTACGTTTCGCCAGATAGGGCGATGATAGCCTCTGCAACTTCAAATATCCCGGGAACATGGCGGTTCCGGGCAACGAATCGGGCGTTTTGGGCGCTCACAAGGAGATCTGATGAAAAGAGATCTGATGAAAAAGCTGGTCACTACAGCCTTGGCCAGCCTGCTGCTGGTGGCGCTGGCAACTCCCGTGCTGGCGATGGGCCCATTGGACGCCGATGCCAGTCTGGCGCTACAGAGCAAATACGTCTGGCGCGGCATGGTGCAAAGCCCGGATATGGTCCTGCAACCGGAAGTGAATGTGGGCGTGATGGGATTCACGGCGGGCTTCTGGGGCAACATGGACACCAGCAATGTGAATGGTCAGGAATCTGAGTTCAACGAAATGGACTGGACCCTGGGCTACGAAATGAACCTGCCATTTCTGAACTTTGGCACAGGACTCATCCACTACCGGTTCCCCAATTCGCTGGACATGGTCGATGGCACCCCCAGCACCACCGAGTTGTACCTGCACGCGTCGGCCAACGTGATCCTGTCGCCGTCCCTGACGTTTTATCAGGACCTCGACGAGATCAAGGGCGGCTACTGGGAAGCCAGCATCAGCCACGGTGCGCCTCTCAGTCCGGCGGCCAACCTGGACTTGAAAGCCGGCCTGGGCCTCGGTTCCAAGGGGTACATCGAAGGCTACTTTGGGCATGCCTCCATTTTGCCGTCTGTGCCTGAAGTGCCTGGCAACGCCACCATGACCGACGCCTACCTGACAGCTTCGGTTCCTTACAGCTTGGCGCTGTTTTTCACCGTCACCCCGAGCGTGACCTACACCACGCTGATGAGTGACGTGAAAGACATCGTCGACGCGGCCGGCGACGGCGCCTACCATGGCGACAGCGATGCTTTCTACTTCAGCCTGACGGGAACCTTCAAGTTCTAGTCATTCGCTGACTGCTGATTCATGCCCCGATTCCCTATGGAATCGGGGCATTTTATTGCAACCTCGCGGTAGAACGTGGGTATACTACGGAAGCATTGTTGTTGCCCCGAACCTTGGAGCTGATCCCTTGAACAAAGTTCTGCAGTCCCTGTTGTTGACCGCCCTTATGATTTCTCCCGCTTTCGTGTTGGCCATGGACTTGCCTGCAGACCCGCCCCACGAACGCACCGTCGAACTGGTCGAACAGTGGCGCCTAGGTGAAGATGACGAAGACGTTCTATTGGGCGTCATCACCGGAGCGGTGGTCGACGCGGCGGGACAAGTCTATCTCATCGACCGCCAACTCTCGCAAGTTTTAGTGATCGGCCCAGATGGGGAGTTGGTCACCACCCTGGGCCGCGAAGGTGACGGCCCCGGTGAATTGCGCCAACCCCACGCTCTGTTGATGCTGCCCAATGATGTCGTCGGAGTGGTTCAGGGGTTTCCCGGCCGCATCATTGGCCTCAATTTTGACGGCACCCCCGCGGGCGATATCACCCTCGGTGGCGGGGCCGAAGAAGGCGGTTTCAGCTTTGTGCGGACCTGCATGCAAGCCCAGGACAATTTGATCGCCTCCACCGGTCGCATGGTTTTTGACATGAGCACCGGCATGGGTGGCTTAAATACGATGCTCGGCGTGTACGACTTGAAGGGCGAGTTGTTGACCACCATCGCCGAGCACTCCCAGGAAAGCGACATGAGTCGGCAGGTATTCGATGAAGCAGCCGAATTTTCAGAATTCAATCAATCAGCCGTTGGTCCTGACGGAACCATCTACACCGCTCCGGAACGAGACGGTTTTCTCCTCAAGGCTTCCGATTCGCAGGGCCAGCTGTTGCGCACCATGCGCCGCCCCTTCACCACCCGCAAGCGCACCCAGGACGAGATCGACAACATGACCAACGATATCCGTGTGGTCATGAATGGCCAGCGTTTGGAAGTGGAGAACAAGGCCCTGGACACGGATCCGGCCATCCGCAGCCTCGCCGTGGCGGCCGACAATCGGGTGTTCGTCACCAACGCATTCCAATACCGGGCGCACTTGCCCGAGGGCACCGCCGGACAATACGACGTGCTCAGCCCAAGCGGCGAGTTTGTCGAAACCCTGACCTTGTTGGTGCCGGACTTTGATGGAGAGCAGGACGTGCTCTTCTTCATCGATGGCCAGCGGTTTTTGGTGATTAAGAATTTCGAGTCGGCCAGCAACGCCATGGATGGTGACGCCGATGAAGAGGCGGAAGTGGACACAGATGCCGAACCGCTGTCCGTGATTTACGTGACGATGCCGTAGACGTTTTTGGGCTTCATACAGGGGGCAAGTTGATGAATATCCGTTCGGGCGTGATGGTCCTGGTCTTGTTTCTGGGCGCAGCATTTTTGGGGGCATGCGGTGATGACGAGGTGCTTGATCCGCCAATCAAAAGGTTGACCGTTTGCCCTCCCAACACTGAGACGGCGCTCATGCAAGACTTTCGCACCGCTTATGAAGACATGGACTACCAGGTTTTGGAATGCCTGATGCATCCGGACTTCGAGACCTTTTTGCAACCCGTCACGACCGCCCAATTTCCCGACCTGGGGCCGACTCTGGACTTCGAAGAAGAAGTGCGGATTGCGCAGCGGATGTTCTCGGGACAACCGGTCACTGACCCTGACGGCCAGTTGATTCCGGCAATCTCGAGCATCAATTTCCAGATACTGGAACAGCAGGGTGCGTGGCTGGATACCGGTCCGGCCGGCATCATACCCCATGCACGCACCGCCATTTTCGAAACCTTGATGGTGTTTGAGCGGCCCGGCGCCACGTCGTTGCCGGTCGAGGGCCAGATCAGATTCTTTGTTTCCCGCCACGACACAGTCTTGAACGGGGAACCCCAATCCCTATACTTCATGATTGGCCAACAGGACCTGACCCGCATCGATAAAAAGGCCGTGGAGAGAATTCCCTGGGGTTCGCTGAAGGCTTTGTATAGGTGATATTTGCCCAGGGAAAGGCCGCGCCGGTCAGACAGTGTGGGTTGCGGAATTGATCTGTTTTTGAATCACCTGAAGAGTGCGCGCCAGGTCGCCCTTGACCACCGGTTTGGCCAGGTAATGATCCATCCCGGCGGCCAGACACGCCTCGCGGTCGCCGGCCATGGCGTTGGCTGTCAGGGCCACTACGGGTATTCTGGGGCCACCCTTTTCCCGCTGGCGGATGAGGCGAGTGGCCTCGTAGCCATCCATCTCCGGCATCTGGCAATCCATGAGAATCAGGTCGTATTCTGCGGCGGCTGACATGTTCAGAGCCTCGCGGCCGTTCTTGGCCATGTCGACGGTGCACCCCATGTGTTGCAACAGGTGCCGAGCCACGGTCTGGTTGAAGACGTTGTCTTCAGCCACCAGAACCCGCAGGCTCAACGGTGCAAGGTCGGCAGCCTCGGTCGGGTCGACCTCTGGGCCCATGGCGCCAGCGGGTTGGTCGGCGATGCTCACGCCGTCGGTCGGCAATTCCAGGGTGAAAGAGAAAGTGGCGCCCTGCCCCAACTCGCTCTTCACTTCAAGACCACTTCCCATCAACTCCACCAATTGCTTGCTGATCGCCAGGCCCAGCCCTGTGCCGCCATATTGGCGTGTCGTTGAGGCGTCGGCCTGGGTGAATTTTTCGAACAGCTTGCGTTGGATTTTCGGCGCAATGCCCACACCCGAATCGACAACACGGAATTCGAACCGGCCGCGATTTTCACCCTGGTACTCGCCAACAATCTCGAGCCTGATTTCGCCCGACTCGGTGAACTTGATCGCGTTGTTGATCAGGTTCACGATCACCTGCCGCAAGCGCAGCGGGTCGCAAGTCACCCAACGTGGAGTGGCCGGATCGCATTTCAACAGCAGGTCCAGATCCTTGGCGTCGGCCAATGTTTCCAATGGCCGCAAAACCTCGCGGCACAACGCCGGCAAGTCGCACCGCAGCGGTTCCAGTTCCAGTTGGTCGGCCTCCACCTTGGACAAGTCGAGGAT
>JADGEP010000333.1 GCA_016744275.1 Candidatus Krumholzibacteriia bacterium
ACCAACCACGCCCGCCGCACCTGGGGTTTGTACCGCTGGGGCGGCCGGAAGTGGGGCCGGGTAGGCGCCTGGCGTGAGACCGCTGTGGGGGAAGTGAAAATTGACCGGCCCGGCTTGCACGCGGTCTTGGCCGACCTGAGCCCGCCCTTGCTGCAACAACCGGGAGAGATGCTGTTGGTAGAACGCGGCCCCGAGAGCACCATCGAGGGCGTCACTTTGCCCTATTGGGCGGTTTTGCCAGTGGCGGCGCGGGATCTGGGCTCGGGCCTGGAGGCGGCATCGATCAAAGTCCGCCTGGACGGCCAGCCGCTGATCGTGGAGCCGGATTTGCCCCGCAATCGCATCCTGGTTGAACTGCCCGACGGCATGGCGCCCGGGGTGCACAAGTTGATCATTGAAGCGGCTGACAAGGTGGGGCATTCGGTTGGCCGGGAGCTGGAATTCCAGGCCGATCAGTGAGATTGCATTTTCGCTGACAAATCCACGGCGGTGCTGTTGAGGCTGGGGCCGTTAGCTGTTATTGTAGGGCCTCAGCTGGAACCTCCCTCCAACAGCGGAACGTGACCCACAAATATGGCCTCAGTTGTCCCCACAAATTTTGTGCATCTGCACAACCATTCCGACTATTCGTTGTTGGATGGCGCCATGAAAACCAAGGTCATGGCCAAGCGCGCGGCCGAACTGGGGCAGCCCGCCCTGGCGTTGACCGATCACGGCAACATGTTTGGCGCGGTTGAGTTTTATCTGGCCTGCAAAAAAGAGGGCATCAAGCCGATCATCGGCACCGAGGCCTACATCACCGCCGACCGCCACAATCGCACCAGCGACAAAGCCAACAAAAGTTACCACATGGTGCTATTGGCCAAGAACGCCACCGGCTACAGCAACCTGGTGAAGCTCAGTTCGAAGGGTTATCTGGAGGGGTTTTATTACCGGCCGCGCATTGATCGCGAGTTGCTGGCCGAGCATTCCGAAGGCATCATCGGGCTGACGGCCTGCATGAGTGGCGAACCCAATTTTCATCTGCGCAGCGGCAACGTGAAAGCGGCCATCGAGGCGGCCAGCACCTACCGTGACATCCTCGGCAAAGACAACTATTTCCTGGAGATCCAGAATCACGGCATCGAAGAAGAGGCGCGCATCCGGCAGTTGATGCCCCAGGTTGCCGAGGCCACCGGTTGCGGCATCATCGCCACCAACGATTGCCACTTCCTGGACAAGTCGCATCACGAGGCCCACGACATCCTGATGGCCCTGCAAACGGGCAAGACGCTGAACGATCCCAACCGCTGGCGCAGCAATACACCCGAGATCTACTTCAAGAGCACTGAAGAAATGCTCACCCTGTTTCAGGATTGGCCCGAAGCCTGCGAAAACACTTTGCGGGTGGCGGACATGGTGGACTTCGAAATGGTATTGGGCAATCTGCTGCTGCCTGAATTTCCGTTGCCCGAAGGCTTCCACACGCCGGATCAGTACGTGGAGCATCTGGCCCGCGAAGGCATGAAGGTGCGCTACGGCGAGATCACCGAAGAGCTCGAAGAACGCATGGATTACGAGCTGGGCATCATCAAACAGACCGGTTATGCCGGATATTTCCTGATCGTGTGGGATTTTATCGACGCCTCGCGGCGCATGAAAATACCCGTTGGTCCCGGGCGTGGTTCGGCCGCCGGTTCGCTGGTCTGCTATTGCATGCGCATCACAGACATCGATCCGATTCGGCACCAGCTTCTGTTCGAACGTTTCCTGAACCCCGAGCGCATCTCGATGCCGGATATCGATGTGGATTTCTGTTACGAGGGCCGGGGCGAGGTCATCGAGTACACGGCGCAAAAATATGGGCGGGAAAACGTCTCGCAGATCATCACCTTTGGCACCATGGCGGCCAAGGCGGTGATCAAGGATGTGGCGCGGGTCTTGGAGTTCAGCTTCGCTGATAGCAACCGAATCAGCAACATGGTGCCCGAAGAGGTGGGCATGACCCTGGAGAAGGCCCTCGCCGAAGCGCCGGGCCTGAAGGATGTGGCCAAGGAGAGCCCCGAGCACGCCATGCTGATGCGCAACGCGCGGGTGCTCGAAGGTGTGAATCGCAATACGGGCATCCATGCGGCCGGGGTGTTGATCACGCCCAGTCCGCTGATTGAACACGCGCCGCTCTACAAGAATACCAAGGGCGACATCACCGTTCAGTTCGACATGAACATGAGTGAAACCCTGGGCCTGTTGAAGATGGATTTCCTGGGCCTGCGCACCTTGACGGTGATCGACAAGGCTTTAAAGCTGATCGCCGAGACCACGGGTGAAGAACTTGTGGCCGAAGAGATCCCCACTGATGATCCGGCGACCTACAAATTGCTGCAGGAAGGCCGCACCGTTGGCATCTTCCAGCTGGAGAGCAGCGGCATGCAGGAACTGGTGCGCAAAATGGCGCCCACCGGTTACGACGACATCACGGCCATCTGCGCGTTGTACCGTCCGGGGCCGCTGGGTGCAGACATGGACAAGGTCTATGTCGAGCGCAAGCACGGTCGGCAGAAGACCGAGTTCAAGGACCCGGTGCTTGAGCCCATCCTGAAAGACACCTTCGGCGTGATCCTCTATCAGGAACAGGTGATGCAGATCGCGTCGGCCATGGGCGGGTTCACCATGGGCATGGCCGATACCCTGCGCAAGGCCATGGGTAAGAAGAAACTCGACATGATGGCCGAGATGAAGGTCAAGTTCATGGAGGGCGCCGAAAAGGGCGGCTTCAACGCCGGGGTGGCCCGCGAGATCTACGAAGAGATGGAGTTTTTCGCCCAGTACGGTTTCAACAAGAGCCACAGCGCGGCCTATGCCTTGTTGTCGATTCAGACGGCTTGGCTCAAGGCGCACCATCCGGCCGAATTCATGGCCGCGACCATGAGCACGGAGATGAAAAAGAGCGATCGCATCACCCAACTGATCGATGAGGTCAAGGCGCTGGGCATTAAAATTTGCCCGCCGGATATCAACAATCCCCGTTCTGAATTTGGCGTGCGTGATGGCGAGGTCATTTTTGGCATGGGGGCAGTGAAGGGCGTGGGCGCTGCGGCCATCGACGTGATCCGGGAATGCTGGCAGAATCTGGGCCGGGATTTCACCGACCTGTTCGACATGGTTGAAAACGTGGACTTGCAGAAGGTGAACCGCAAGGTGCTCGAGGGGCTGGTCAACAGTGGCGCCATGGACCGCTTGCCCGGCCACCGCAACCAACTGTTGATGAACCTGGACAAGGCCATCGCTTTTGGCCAAAAAACGGCCCGCGACCGTGCTGGCGGACAGGCCAGTCTCTTTGGCGGCACGGCGGCGGCCGAAGTTCTGAAACCAACCTTGAGCGACTGCGAAGTATTTGACCCGTTGGTGAAACTGAGTAACGAGCGGGCGGCGGTGGGCTTCTTCTTGTCCGGTCATCCGTTCGAAGAGTACCGAGAACTGATCGACAGTTTGCCCACGGGCAAGTGCGCTGCGGCCCACAAACGTGGCGACGGCACCTGGATGGACTTGGTGGGAGTGATCACCAGTCACACCAAGCATCGGGACCGGCACAAACGGGTTTACGCCCGGGCCAACTTCGAAGACCGCACCGGCGTGGTGCCCCTGACGATTTATTCCAGCCAATACGAAAAGGTCGCCCATCTGGTGGGCTGCGATTCGGTGCTGGTGATCGGCGGCCGGGTGCAGTTGCGCAGCGACAACAGCCGTGAACTGCTGGTCGAACGCATCACCCGCATCGATGAAGTGCTGGGCTTGTGGGTCAAGGACACCTTCATGAGCATCGATCTGGAACAGGCGGGCCGGCAAGGCATGGAAGAATTGGGCTCGCTGTTTGAAACCTATGGTTCGGCCTGCGAAATGCGCCCGTTGTTGGCGGAAGAGGAAGAAGTGGTGGTTGAAAAAGCCACGGCCAGTGAAGGCCCCATGCAAACGGCGATGCTGCACAATGGCTTGACGCCCGTGCCGATGCCCGCGCCCAAGAAAAAGAAGGAAGCCGAAGCGGAAATGAACGGCGATCCTGATGGCCTGGGCATGAATGGCGGGCTGATGGATGGCGATCCGGACCTGGCCCCGCCACCGGTGTTGGCCCGACCAGTGCCCTTGGTGGTGGAAGTCGAGCGCGATGGAAAAACCTGGTTGGTGAAGTCCGAAGGCGCGTATCGCGCCCAGCGTGACCGCATCATGGGCTAAGCCCCTGACGGCAGGACATTTGGCCGGGCCTGATGCGTTGGTATCGGGCCCGGTTAATCAAAAACAGACATAAGC
>JADGEP010000334.1 GCA_016744275.1 Candidatus Krumholzibacteriia bacterium
GCTCAGGACAATGGGACGGCAGCAGATTTCGCAATCTTCAATGTACTGCTGGTGGGGGACCGAGCCGTCGACCAACAGTTCAAACCGTTCCCCACAATAGGGGCAATGAATGTCATGGGATTGCACCTCGTCTGGCATTTTGGCTCCTTGGTTCGCTGGCAATGCACTCACCAGCAATAAAGATGCAGTTCACATGCAGTCGCAACGCCCAATCTCACAAAGCAGCTTGACAGAATTCAAACACTTGTTTAATATTGATGTTTAAATCAATCGTTCCAAGCGTTTGTTCTTCACTAAGTCCTACAAAACCAACAGATTGGAAACTGTTTTGGACGAACCACTCTCCCGGTCAAACGACCATCAGCCCAAAGAGCGCCTGCTCGATGCCGCCGAAGAGCTCTTCGCCGCCAAGGGATTTGGCGAGGTCTCGGTGCGGGAATTGGCCGCTGCAGCAGACGTCAATGTCGCGGCGGTCAACTACCACTTCCAAGGCAAAGAGAATCTCTTTCAAGAGGTCATCAGTCGCCGCTTCAGCATTCAAAGAGACCGCACCCTTCAGGGGTTGCAGTCCCTATTGGACCAGACCGAAGGGCGGCCCCAGGTCGAGCAGGTCATCCAGGTCATGGTCAGCGAATACCTGGATGGAGCCCTGTCCAACAGCTTCCTGACCATGATCACCCGTGAGATGCACGGCGGCAAGGGCGGCACCCATGTGGAATTTTTCAAGCAGATGGTGGCCCCCGTTTTTGCCGCCATCAGCAAGGCCCTGATTGCCGCCCGCCCCTCGCTCAAACAGGAAGATTTGAACTGGGTCATCGCCAGCATCGTGGGCCAGATTCATCACTTCATTCTGCGGCGCATCAAATGCAAGAGTTGCCAGGACATGCCCGAAGCTCTGGAAATCATGCTCAAGGCTTTCCCCGCCCTGGCTCTGGATCAGGATGAATACGTGCGCTTGACCACCAATCACATCGCCCGCTTTTCAACAGCCGCCATTGACGGCATGTATCCGGAGGAGAACTGATGCTTCCCAGATTATTGATCCTGCTGCTTTTGTCGGTCGTCATGACCGGCTGCGCGGTGGGTCCGGACTATGTGCGGCCGGACCAAAGCGATGCGGTGCCGGAGCAATGGCGGCAACAGGCCGCAGCCCGGCAAACGGCAGAGATGGCGGCGGCTACCAACCCCACCATGACCGATGCCTTGCCCACCGATACTGCTGGCGACAGCTGGAAATGGTGGACCGCATTTGGCGACGAGACCCTCAACGGCCTGGTCACCGACGCGTTGATTTATAACAACGACCTGGTTGCCGCAACGGCACGCGTATTGGAAGCGCGGGCACTGCACGGCGGCGCCCAATCAGCCCAGTGGCCCACCATCGAAATCGGCGGCACGGCAGCCCGCTCCAAAACAGCGGACCAATTCGTCTTTGGTACCGTCTCGCCGTATTCCAACCAGTTCGACGCCAGTGCCACCCTGCGCTACGAGCTTGATCTGTGGGGGCGCCTGGGTCGCGGCAAAGAAGCGGCCCTGGCCACTCTTATTGCCAGCGAACAAGACCGGCGAACGGTGGCTCAAAGCCTCATCGCCGACGTGGTGCGCAGCTGGCTGACGATCCGCGAGTTGCACCTGCAAGTCGCTCTGACTGACCGCACGGTCGCCAACTTTCGCGAGAACCTGACCACGGTGCGAGATCGCTACCAAAGCGGCCTGGTTTCGCCTCTGGATGTGCACCTCGCCAGCCAGAACCTGGCTGCGGCTCAGGCCGCCGGCCCGGCATTCAGGCAACAATTGGGCGAGGCCAAGCGCCGCCTGGAAATCCTGGCCGGGCGCTACCCTGCGGGAGAAATCCTGGCCAGTGACCTGGACAACGCAGGCGGCTACCTCGAGGCTGAAATCATGCCTAAGCCTCTGGCGGCCGTTCCGGCCGGATTGCCTTCCCAGTTGCTGGAACGGCGACCCGACCTGCAAGCCGCTGAGCTGCGCCTCCATGCTTCGGTGGCCCGCATTGGTGAGGCGAAGAGTGCGTTGTTTCCCCGCTTGAGCCTGACGGCTTCGGGAGGCACTCGTTCTCGAGAATTTTCGGACTTATTCACCAGCCCGACTGGCGTGTGGAATCTGGCGGGCAATGTATTGATGCCATTGATCAATCGCGGCGCCACCCAGGCCCAAATCAAGGCCGCCGAGGCGCGCGCCGAACAGGCCACCGCGAACTACCGCAAGGCGGTGCTCATGGCATTTGGCGAAGTGGAAAACGCGCTGGATCAGGACATCTATCAGGCCGAGCAGGAAGCCTATCTGGCCAACTCGGCCGAACAGGCCCGGCGCTCAGTTGACCTGGCTCAGGACCGCTACCGACGTGGCCTGGACAACCTGCTGATCACCCTGGAATCCCAACGGCGGCTGTTCACGGCCGAATCCCAACTGCTCAGCACCCAACGCGCCCGGCGCAACGCCCGCGTGAATCTCATCCAGGCCCTCGGTGGGTCCTGGGAGGCCGCACCGGCCCCCACCTCGCAATCTGAAATGAACGCAAACCTTGAAGAAGGAGCCCAACAGTGAGCGCCAAAACTCTGAAAAACATCCTGCTGGCCTTGCTGATCCTGCTCGTAGGAATCGTCGTCACGGCGACTTTGATCAAAATGAAGAACAAGCCTGAACGCCAGACCCCGCCGCCGGCCAAACCGCTGGTCACCGCATTCACCGTGTCGGCAGAACCGGATCCAGTGCTGATCACCGGCTTTGGTACGGTGAAAGCCAAACGGTCCATCTCCGTGGTGCCTCAGGTCAGCGGTGAGATTCTGTCAAAGTCGGCCTCCTTTGAGCCGGGCAGCTTCATCAAGGCCGGTGAAGTCCTGCTGCGCATCGACGACACCGACTACGTCATGGCCTTTGAAACGGCCCGTTCCAATGTGGCCCAGGCGGAGTACAATCTGGCGCTGGCCAAGGAAGAGGCCACCGTTTCCCAACGTGAGTGGAAGCGCATAGGCGGCACCAGTAGTGACGGCACCAACGCCCAACCCACGGCTTTGGTTTTGCACGAACCACAGTTGAAGCTGGCGGCAGCCAGCCTGGCTGCGGCCGAGGCAGCCCAGGCCCAGGCGCAGATCAACCTGGATCGTTGCCAGATCATGGCGCCCTTCGATGGCCGCGTCCTGGCCGCCGAGGTGGATGCCGGACAGTACCTGCGCGCCGGCACCGCCATCGGCAACATTTACGCCACAGACATTGCCGAGGTCACCGTCTCGGTGTCGGATGACGACATCGCCTGGATCACGGTTGGCACCGAGAAAAACGCAGCGCCGGTCGACGTGAGCGCCCGTTTTGCCGGCGATACCCACCACTGGAGTGGCCAGGCCGTGCGCCTCGGCGGAGCGGTCGACTCGCGCAGCCGGTTGGTGCCCGTGGTGGTCGAAATCCCCAACCCGTATCAAAGCAAAGGCAGCCGTCCGGCCCTGATCGAAGGCATGTTTGTTGAAGTCACTTTCAGCACCAAGCCCCAGGACGGCTCGGTTGTCGTGCCCCGCAGCGCCCTGCGACCCGGCAACGAAGTCTGGGTCATTGGCGCCCAGGGCAAAATCGACATCCGGCCCGTGACCGTGGTGCGAGCCGGTGTGGAGCAAGCCGTGATCAGCGGTGGCCTGCGGCCGGGCGAGCGCATCTGCACCAGCAATCTGCAGTATGTCACCCAGAAGATGATCGTCCGCGTTGAAGGCGACGCCAAGCCCGAGGCGCCGGCCACGGGCCAAAAGGGTGGTGGCAAATGAACGGCTTGATCCGCTGGTTTGCCGGCAATCATGTGGCAGCCAACCTGTTGATGGTCGTGATCATCGCCGCCGGGCTGATGAGCGCGCTCAACATCAAACAGGAAGTGTTTCCCGAAGTGGAAATGGACATCATCACGGTCCAGGTGCCCTATCTGGGAGCCACCCCTTCGGAGGTTGAAGAAGCGATCTGTGTTCGCGTCGAAGAACAAGTGCAGGGCATTGACGGGATCAAGAAGATCACCTCTTCGGCTGTCGAAGGGGTGGGCACCGTCAGCATCGAGCTGCAGCGTGGCGAAGATAAGCGCAAGGCTTTGGATGAGGTCAAATCCGAGATCGACCGCATCATTTCTTTTCCCGCCGAAACCGAGAAGCCCATCGTGACCCTGGTCGAGGCCCGCAATCAGGTCCTGGACGTGGTCGTCTTTGGTGACGCCAGCGAACGCACCCTGAAGGTCATGGCCGACAAAGTGCGCGACGACTTGCTGGCCATGGACGAGATCACTTATGTCG
>JADGEP010000335.1 GCA_016744275.1 Candidatus Krumholzibacteriia bacterium
GGCCCAGGCGGCCCAGGGCGAGATCGCCAACACTGCTGCTGGAGGTGACGGTGAAGGGTTCGGCTGGTGAAAGATCTGAGCGCACACCGAGGCGTCCGGCCCAGGCACGCCAATAGTAGTTTCCGTCGGGCAGGCCGGTCAGGGCCCAGGCGGTCTGGCCCGTGCCTTCGGCTACCGACTCGTTGGAGGCGATCAACTGAGTGCACTCGGCGTCGCTGAACACCCGGAAGCCGTAAAACAGAGAACCGCCCAAGGGGTCGGTGCTGTTATCAACCACGAGCAGGCCGGTGCCGGAGATGACGGCTCCGGAGAGCGGTGCGACAGCTACCGGAGAAGTGGGCTCGTCGCCGCCGGGGTCGCCCATGACTGTCACATCATCGATGTACCAGCCGTCTTCCACCAGGGATTGGTCGGTCTCCATGACGAAGCGAATCTGCATGTCCTGACCCGCGTAGGCGGTGAGGTCGATGTCGACAAACTGCCAGGCGGATTGGGTGCCGGTGTAACTGGCCACGGTGTTCCAACCGCTGCTGGAGCTGACTTGCACGCGGCCGTAGTCGTAGCCGTCTTCGATTTCAAACTTGTGCCAAAACTGCAACCGGGTGGCGCTCACAGGGGCCGTCAGTGTGGCCGAGTATGAGGTCAGATCGGCGTAGTTGCCGGCTGGCGAATCGGTCAGCGAATTGCCCGCCGAATGGTATGAGCTACCGGTCAGGCCCCAGCCACCAGTGAGGGTCCAATCACCGGTGCCGGATTCGAAGCTGTCTGTGACCACGATCGAGGCGGTGCCAATGGCAAAGGTGAGGGGAAAGCTGAGGTCGCCATCGGCCAGATGCAGGACAACGGTGATCGTTGCCTGGTGCCCGTTGGGGCAACCGGGATCTACGCTGAAGGGCAGCGCGTTGGTCGCCAGGTCGGTTGTTGCCAGGCTGGCCAGGCTCCCGATGGTCCGGGTCGCTTCGTCCAACTGAATCCAGGGGTCATCGGTTTTGACCGTCAAGTCGAGATTCAGAATGCTGTCATAAACAGACTGGTTCTCGAGGGTGAAGCTGAGCTCGGCGCTTTGTCCGGGCGCCACGGTTTTGGCGGGATTGAGAACGACTGGTGTATGGGCGGCCACCCAGGAACCGGCCACGCGCAACAGGTACATATGGGGCCAGATGTTCTCCTGGAAGAGTTGTTGGCGCCGGCTTTCCTGAGGCCAGAACCCGTCACTGCTGCTGCCGATCTCGTTGCTGAATGTGAAGAAGCGGGTGTGTTTGGTTTCGTCGCCATAGTTCCAGTCGAAGGCACCGCCGTTGACATCGTACAGGACGTTGCCCGGCTGCCCCGGCGTGTAGCCGTTGAACTTGGTCATCTCGGCGGCCATGTGATCAAAAATTGCACCATCGGGCGTCGGCGTGCTGGTATAGCCCCAAGGGTACAGCGTCAAATTGCTGTAGGTGTGGACGGTGTCATGAGTGCGGATCTCACGGCTGTCGATGAAGTCCATCATGGCTTGGGTTTCGAGCTCACTGCCGGGCCCCGGACCGCGGTAGAGGTCGCTCGATGGGTCGCCGCTGCTACCGATATTGTCGATGCCCCACTGGAAGGGATAGTTGCGGTTCAGATCAACGCCGTAACTGGTGGGGCTGTTCTGGCGGCGATTTTTACGCCAAAGGCCTCCGCCATTAGGGTTGGTCGATTCGTTGTAAATCACGCCATCGGGGTTCACGATCGGAATGATGTACAATTCCCGGTTGTCGAGCAGCCAGGTGATTTCGGGATCCGTGCCGTAGTTGCTGGCCAGGTATTCGGCAAACATGATGGGAAACTCGGAGGCCATGATTTCACGCGCATGGTGCATGCCATCGATCATCATTTCGGGTTCGTTTTCGTCCACATCGGGGTTGGCTGAGACGCGGAAGGCCCAGATGTCATGCCTGTTGAGCGTCTGCCCGATGGACCATTTTTCACTGACAACGTGCGGATACAAAAGGCGCAGGCTGTCTACAAAAGCGACACTTTCGCTGTAGGTGTGGTAGATGCCAAATCCGGCGCCTTTGTTGGCGTAGGCCAGGCTGGCTTCCAGTTGGGTCTGCAGTACCTGGTAGGGGTGGCCTGTCTGCTCCAAAAACTTGAGGGCCCGGGCGTCGGCGGCGATGTCGGCATGGTGGCCTGGTTTGGCCTGCATAACGTCGAGCATGCCTTGATAGTCGTGCACGAAGTTGGCACCTGTCTCAGTGCTGATATCGATCCGAATCAGGGTGCGGGATTCATCAGCAGCCAGGGCGGTTCCTGCGAGCAGGAAGGTCAGGGTGCAAATCAAGGCAATCAAACGGAGCGAGCGGGACATCATTTCCTCCGGCGGGCAGCATGGGATTAGAGCGTGTGTCGAACGCATCATTTTACAGGATTTCGACGCCCGGCTCAAATGAATACAAATCCCGAAAACGGGAGAAATGGGGCAACGCTAAAAAAAACGCCGGTTCCCAAAGGAACCGGCGCCATTTTAACATCTCGACCAAATTGAAGCCCTACTTGGTCTTGTCCACTTCTGCACAGGTCTTTTTGACCGCGTTGATGGAGACCTTCAGGTTCTTCTTCTCTTCAGGCGAAAGCTTGACCTTGATGATTTCTTCGATGCCGTTTTTGCCCAAAATGGCCGGCACGCCGACAAAGAGCTTCTTCACGCCGTATTCGCCCTGCAGATAGGCAGCGACCGGAATGATCTTGCGCTTGTCGAAGGCGATGGCTTCGATCATCTCCAACGCGCTGACTGCGGGGCTGACAAAGGCCGAGCCGCTGCCCAGCAGTTTGACGACTTCGCCGCCGGCACCGCGGGTGCGTTTTTCGATCTTGGCCAGCTTGGATTTGGTGACAAACTGCTCGACCGGCAGGCCGTAGATGCGGCAGGCGCTGCGGATGGGAACCATGGTGTCGCCGTGGCCACCGAGCACGACTGCTTCGATGTTCTCCACCGAAACATTGGCTTCCTTGGCCACAAAGTACTTGTAGCGCGCGCTGTCCAGCACACCGGCCATGCCCATGATTTTGTGGGGCTTGATGCCGCTCTTCTTGAAGAGGCGGTAGACAATGGCGTCCAAGGGATTGGCAATGGAGATCACGAAGGCGTCCGGGCAGTATTTCTTGATGCCCGCGGCGACAAAGTCGGTGATTTTCAGGTTGATTGCCAGCAGCTCTTCGCGGCTGGGGAAGGTGCCGTCCGGGCGCATGGCGCGAGGCACACCAGCGGTGTTGATCACAAAATCGCAGCCTTCGAGAATGTCGTAGTTCTTGCTGCCCACGACGTTGACGTCGCGTCCGTAGACGGGCGTGGCTTCGGCCACATCCAGGCACTTGCCGGCTGCAAATTCAGGTTCTTTGACATCTACCAGGGCCACGTTGCGGGCCAGGCCGCGGTTGACGATTTCCGATACGCAGACGCCACCAATGTTGCCGCCACCGATGATACCGATCTTGTTGATCATGACACCAAGCTCCTTGCCTCTGGGCTGAAGTACGCCCGCAATAGTCATTGTCAGCCGGCCGGGTTTCGCCATCGGGGCGGGCCGGACGCGCACTGCGGTAATCAACGCACGTTAACACCCGAACCTGCGAAATTCCAGTCGATTCGCTATATTGGAGCTGCACGGAATCACGAGTGATCGAGTATGTATTCTCTTGTCGTCAAGGAAGTTGAGGGCTCTGGCAGCTATGGCTGAACACAAGAACAACTGGGACAATCGATACGATGAAGAGCGATTTTTTTACGGCACATCGCCAAATTATTTCGTGAAGCGCTCGCTGGACGGGTTACCGCCCGGACGGGCGCTGTTTCTGGCTGAGGGCGAAGGGCGCAATGCGGTCTACGCAGCCGGGCTGGGGCAGGATGTGGTGGCGGTGGACAACAGCGCCGTGGGCAAGCGCAAGGCGCTGGAGTTGGCGGCCGAGCGAGGTGTTGTGCTGGAATACCGGCTCGAAGATCTGGTCGGTGGAGCCTGGACGAATGATAGTTGGGACCTGATCGTGCTGGGTTTTGCGCACATGCCGCCGGAGATCATGCCCGATGTGCACGCCGCTTGCGCGGCCTCGCTTGCAACGGGCGGTGTGTTGGTCTTGAATTCCTTCTCCAAGGCCCAGTTGGGGCGCAAATCCGGCGGTCCGCCGCGTTTGGATTGGTTGCACGAGGTCGCGGTTTTGCGCGACAGCTTTCCCGGATTGGAGCTTGAAGTGACCGAGACCGAAGTGGAACTCGCTGAAGG
>JADGEP010000336.1 GCA_016744275.1 Candidatus Krumholzibacteriia bacterium
GCAACGGTCACAGCCGTGACCTGGTAATTGGCCCCAGGCGCCCACACCGAAACGAAGGTGCTGCTGCCATCAAGATTGTCCAGGCGGAAATACAGACCATGGCTTTCTTCTGCCAGGATTGTGCCGCCAAATTCTTCCACGGCCTGCAGGTAATTGTGGCGGATCTGAAGGCCGGAAAGCTGCGCATTTTTTTCGCCCGCGTCATCCAGTACACGATAGTTCTGTTTAAAACCCGAGCCAATGATGGTGCGTTTCTGGCTCCGGCCGTTGGCGTCTTTTTCGTAGACCAGCATTTCGTACGCGGCGCTCTTTTCGTCCTCGCCGGTGGCCTCGCTACCCGGGTAGGGCTTAATGAGAGACATGATCTCGCGCACCTGACCACCAGCCAGTTTTTTCAACTCCACCCGGCGGTTGGTGGCCCGGCCTGCTTCGCTGGTATTGTCCGCCACGGGGCTTGCTTCGCCATAACCTCTGGCTTCCAGCCTGGCCCCTTCAACCCCTGCGTCGACCATCCAGGCCCGCACGCTGGCCGCCCGGTTCTGAGACAGTGTTTCGTTGGCCGCAGGCTGCCCCACGTCGTCCGTGTGACCGCCGACTTCCAGCACCAGATCCGGATAGTCATTCATCAGCTTGAGGGCCGCCTGAAGTGCTGCGCCGGATTCGGGTTTGAGGGTGGCCTCGGCTGTGTCGAAGAAGGTGCCCTCGAGGGTCAATACGCCCAACGCATCGAGCCTGGACATCATCGTATCGGTGTCGAAGACGAGCACCTGCTCCATGGATTCTTCCTGGATGATCTTGAGGCTGTATTTGCCGTCCTGGGGCCAAATTTTTCCCCAGAGCCGGCCCACTTCTTCGTTCTCCAGCCGGAACACCACTTCCCGATTGTCTCCCGACAGCACCTCTCCGCCGGCCGCCAGAACCGCCGCCCGCATGGTGGCGTTGATGTCCGTGGGTGAAACCCAGGCGCGCGGACGTCCTTCGACATCGTTCATCTGGATGCGTTTGTCCCAGTACCGTCCTTCAGCGCTGGTTTTGACCACCTTCCCTTCGGCCTCATACTTCAGGTCCAGGGAGTTGAAGTCGTTGTACGTGAAAGAGGTGCAACGGGAATTCGGGTAGTCAGTGATCAGCGGGGGCTCCGGCTTGTCCGTGGCTGCGCCAGAGTTTCCATCGGCATATTTCCCGTCACCAAAAACAACCTGACTGTGCAGCACTGCGGGACGCAAAATATCCAAGGCGTACTTACCGCCCTGGGCATGGAATTTCACATACACGGGGCCGTCGGCGTGGTCGTAGCGAAAGTGCAGATCGTTGACGCCAGCATCCGCCAGCACGGCGCCCTGTGCTGTCGCCAAGTCCCGATAATGGGCTTTGAGGGTTTCGTTTTCAGCGGGACACGTGACCCACATCTCCCACAGGTTTCCGGCCACCTGCAGCGTGCCCTTTCCTTCCTGCTTGGGGTCGAGTTTCAGCTCCAACTGTTCGTACAATTTGAACCCGCTGGAACGGACCGTCGCGCCGGGATAAAGCGGCACCGGGGCCTCGGGCGCTTCCACTGCCAATCCACTGGTCGCAAACACGGCTCCCAATACACAAAGCACCCCTACCCACCAGACAATAGTTTTTGTCAGCATTCCCACGCACCGCCCACTCTGAGATGATCGTTCCACGACTGCGCCACGCACAGACAACCGTTCCGTCCTGAGCATTATAGTCTGTGTGGAGCGGAATCACATGAATTTCAAACCGGCGATAGTCAACCTTCAGGTACCCGCTTCCAATTCAGCTCGCAACCGCGCCGCCAAACCCGCCGGATCCCGCCTCAGTTCCTTGATGAACGCGGGCGGCACTTCCGTCTGTCCGTCGTAACGCTCAGCCCAGTCGATCATCGCCAGCATCATCGGCATCATATCCAGCCCCTTGGGCGTCAAGCGGTAGATATACCGCGCACCATTCTCTGCATCCCGGGCCTTGTCGATGATGCCATTGCGCTCCAATTTCTGCAGCCGGTCGGCCAGAATGTTAGTGGAGATGCCTTCTTCGGAGTCCTGAAACTGGCCGTAGTAACTCTTTCCCTTGAACATCAGGTCGCGGATGACCAGCAACGTCCACTTGTCACCAAAAATGCCCATCCCAAACCGTACGGGGCAGCCTTGCCAGTTCTCAATATTTTTGAAATCGTTTGTCATGGGAACATAGTAACAATCCTACTTGCGAAAAACAAGTAGATGAGCTAGCATCACCCAACCACTTGCAAATAACAAGTAACCGCAGAAATAGATCACAATACGGAAGGTGCCTCAACATGAGCAGGAAATTTGGAATGGCCACGGCCGGATATTTTGTCGCGACGATGATCGTCGCCGTCGTCTGGCACCTGGTCTTGTTTCACGACAAATACGTCCAGATGGGTGCCATGACCAGGATCGATCCCATCATGCCCTTTGGCATGGCAGCCGTCGTCATACAAGGGCTTGTCTTCGCCTACTTCTATCCCCTGTTCTATCGTCACAAAGGCGGCGGCCACCCGATTTCCCGGGGCATTCAGTTTTCCCTGCTCTTGGGCCTCAATGTCTGGACGGTCATGGTTCTGGCAACTGTCGCCAAGTTTGACATCACGCCGATATTCGATTTTGTGGCCCTGGGAACGGCGTTTCAGATACTGCAATTTGTTGTCGTTGGTGCTGTGATCGGTTGGATCTATGGTGACCAGCCTTTGCGCTAAAAAAAAAACTGCCTCAAAAGGGCAGCCTGCGTATTTTTTTCAATTGATTGAAGTGGTCGGGGCAGAGAGATTCGAACTCCCGACATCCTGCTCCCAAAGCAGGCGCGCTACCGGACTGCGCCATGCCCCGACCCAAGTCCGTCGCCATGAAGGCGAGCCCAAGAAATAACGGCCAAACAGGCCCCTGTCAAATCCGGTGTCAGATCCGTCCCACTTATTCAGGTTCGGGCAGTCCAAATTGGGCCCGAAATTCCTGGGCAAAACGCCGCCGGCTGGGTTCGTCCAGCTGACCAGTGCCGCAGGCTGTCACCAACAATTCCCGCTCCTGGCCTGCCGTATTCTCCAATACGAGCAGCACTTCAGCCACTTTTGAGCCCGTGCTGCCGGCCATATCTTCCACCTCAAAACACCTGACCAACTCGAACGCCTCCGGCGCATCGGCAGCGGCCATCACCACCACCACGCCCGTCTCGGCCGCTCCACGCCATTGCGCCAATGGCACCGGTTCTTCCAGGCACTCGTCAAAATAGACCTGCAGAGCACTCCAAGTAGCCTGTGGCAAAGGCAGCGGCTCCAGAAGCATGCCCTCAACTGCCAGGTCTTTGGCCAGAAAATGCCCCAGGATCATGAACGCCCACAGAGCCACCGTGATGGCCAGAACCTGCCCGCCCCGTTTGCCCGGTTTAGGCATGTGCCTTTTCCAGGCCGTAGGCGTGTCCAACCGCTCGCATCACGCGCCGCAGGGCACGGCCGCGATGACTGATCTCATTCTTCTCATCGGGCTCCATCTCGGCCAAGGTCCGCGTTTCGTTGCCCGGACGAAAAATCGGGTCGTACCCAAATCCGGCACCCCCGACGGGCTGCTCGGTGATCTCACCCAACAGCCGGCCTTCGGTGCTGATCTCCAACCAGAAGGCATCATTGCTCGCGCGCCCAGGGGCATCAGGCGCCAACCCTGACGGCGCCACCCGGGTCATCATTTCTTCGGTGGTATCGGGACCGGTCACCGCCCAGATGCGGCTATCGGGCAACCGCATGCCAGACTTGGGATCAAACGCAGTGCCGGAATAGTCCGAACAGGCCCCCAGAATCTCAGCCGCGATGGCTGCCAGGCGCGCCTTGTCGTGACCGTGTGAGGTCAGGTCCGTCAGCATCGCCGTGGCATAGTGTTTCCAGACCTCGCGCCGGTCCCCCAACGCATTCCAAAAGTCCCACTCGTCTCTTTGGTCGTGCACTTCGATCGCACGCTCCCAAGGATTGCGCAACCAACGCCGGATCGCCGGCCGCGGCACCGAATAACTCACCAGCTCTGGTCGCGGATCCACCCAGCAGCAGGCCGTGCCAAATCGGGCCTGACGGTACCCAACCGGCACCTCTGCCATCAACTCCAACACCAACTCGGCGTTGCTGTCATACGTGGCACCGGTGCCCGAAAAACGGGACGCAAAAATGTCCGGCCAGCCATTGAGTTCACGCACTTGCAGGCTGGTATCATCGGCCAAAGCGATCTCGCCGGTGT
>JADGEP010000337.1 GCA_016744275.1 Candidatus Krumholzibacteriia bacterium
GACGCAATCAGAGTCAGGCACACCGTGATGCCCAGCTCCTTGAGGTAGATGTTCATCTCGCTGGGCTTGTTGAAAATCAGGGGCACAAAAACGATGACCGAGGTCAACGTCGCCGCGACCACGGCGGTGCTCACTTCCTTGGCTCCGCGGCGGGCAGCAGTCTTGCGATCAGCGCCCAATTCACGATGCCGGAAGATGTTTTCCATCACCACCACCGCGTTGTCCACCAGCATGCCGATACCGACGATCAGCCCCAACAAGGTCAAGGTGTTCAAGGATCGCCCCTGGGCCCAGATGATGCCGCAGGTGACGATCAGCGAGAAGGGGATGCACATCACCGCCACCATCGTCGTGGCCACCCGGCGCAGGAAGACAAACAGCACGACGGCGGCCAGAATGGCGCCAAAAATGCCGGTGTAAGTCAGATCTTTCAGCGTCTGGCGAATTTCCCGGCCCTGGCTGAACCAGATCAGAAAGTTCACGCCCTCCAGCTCCGGATCATGATTCATGCTCGCGATCACCGCTTCCAGCTGATCGCAGACCTCGACCGTATTGGCTTTGGATTCCTGGGAAACAGTCACGCCCACGGCAAAGTCGCCATCCAGATGACGCCCGTATTCCAGGGGCGGCTCTTCGTAGACCACGTCCGCCACGTCCCCAACCCGCAAGCCATCGGCCCGCAGGGGCAGGTTGCGGATCTGCTCCACCTTGGCCAGGGTGCCCACCGTGCGCAGCACAAAGCGGGAATCTCCCGTGGTGATATGGCCCAGGCTCTGGTCAAAATTGCCCGCCCGCAGCACCTGCGAAACGTCGCGCACATCGAGGCTGTGCAATTCCAGGTCGGCCACCCGCAGATTGATCCGAACTTCGCGGGGACTGACGCCATCGAGCCGCACCTGAGCCACCCCCGGGATGCGCTCCAACGGCTTGATGATCTTGCGTTCCAATAAATCGTAGCTTTCGCTCAGATCCCGCGGCGAACTGAGGCGCCCTTCGAGAATGGGTTGGTCCGCATCCCGCGAATCCCAATTGGTCGAGACCTGGATGTCGCCCATGTCATCGGGCAAGTCTCCTCTTATGCGATCCAGCCGCTCCCACACCTCGGTGCGGGCCATGTGCATGTTCATGGACCAGTCGAAGCCCAGGCGCACGCGGCCGCCGTCGCTGCCACAGCGCGACCACATGGTTTTCAGGCCGCGCACTGATCCGAGGGCGTCCTCAACCGGGCGTACGATCATGCGCTCGACCTGTTCGGGCGAGGCGTTGTCGTAGGGCAAGTGCACAAACAGTTCGGGCTCGACAAAATCCGGCATGAAGGCCAACGGCAGGCGCTGCAAGGCCACCAACCCGAGCACAATGATGCTCACGAGCACCATCAGGATGGTCACGGGGCGTTTGATGGCAATTTCTGGCAGCGTCACGCGGGCTCCTTAAAATAATCGTCAATACTCGAGGTCTCCACCTCGGCCTGCACTCGTGAGGGCACGAGCCAATAGGCCGCCGGGATCACCACCAGAGTCAACAAGGTACTCAACAGTAGTCCACTGGCGACCGTGATGGCCAGCGGGGCGCGCAATTCGGCGCCTTCACCCCAGCTGAGGGCCATCGGCAACAGGCCCAACACCGTCGTCAGGGTGGTCATCAGAATGGGCCGCAGGCGCATATGCCCGGCCTTGACCACCGCGTCGCGCTTGGCCATGCCGGCCCGGCGCAGGCGGTTGATCGTATCAATCAGCACAATGGCGTTGTTGACCACGATGCCCACCAACATGATGGCCCCAATCAAAACAATAACCGTGATCGTCGTTCCGGTGGCCAGCAAACCGGCCGCCACTCCGACCAACGCCAGGGGGATCGTGAACAGCACCAGGAACGGATGCAGAAAACTTTCGAAAGTCGCGGCCATCACCAGGTAGACCAGGAAAATGGCCAGGATGATGGCAAAACGCAGGCTGTCGAAACTGACTTGCATCTCTTTGTTCTGCCCACCCAATTCAGTCGTCAGGCCGGCAGTCCGGGGCAGATCAGCCACTGCGGCCTCCACATCCTTGATGGCCGCGCCGAGACTGCGCCCTTCCAGGTTGGCCGATACCACCGCGGCACGTTGCTGCTGCAGGCGGTGAATCTCCGCCGGCCCCCGCGCCTCGGTCACTGACGCGACGCTCATCAGCCGGATGGGAGTTTCGCCGCTGCCCGGCAAGACCAGATTGCGCACATCCTGCACCGTCTGGCGATCCTGCTGGCGATTGCGAATACGGATGTCGATTTGACGATCCTGCTCTTTGAAGCGGGTCGGCACCACGCCCAAGACGCGGTTCTTGAGGGTCTCCGAAAGCACGCCCATGTCCAGGCCCAGGGCCGCCAGGCGCTGGCGGTCAAACACCACCTGCAACTCGGGATTGCCCGCCTCCAGGGAAGAGCGCACATCGACCAGGCCCGGCACCTCGGCCAGGGCCTGCGCCACTTCCAGGGAATAATTGCGCAGATCGGACAGGTCTTCACCGTAGATGATGACTTCGACCGGCGTCTTGAGACTGAAGTACGACGGGCGGCCAAATTTCACTTCCAGATCAGGCAGGTCCTGGAACTGGGCGCGCAGGGCGTCAGCGGTGGCCAGTTCAATGGCTTCGTCGCTGCGGTCCTTCATGATGATGTTCAACTGCGCCAGGTTTTCGGCCTTGGTATTGACCGACATGCCACCACTGACCAGGCGGCTGCCCACCGTGGCGTAATAGCTTTCGATGCCGTCCAGCTGGCCGGCTTCTTTTTCCATCAGCGCCACCGTGCGGTCGGTCGCCGGCAACGAAGCGCCTTCGGGCAGGTTCACTTCAAAAAAGAACTCGCCTTCGCTGAGCTGGGGAATCAGCTCGGTGCCCAAGCCTCCCAGCGACCAGATTGAACCAAAAAATAAGCCAAAGGCTACAATCAAAGTGAGCGCCGAACGTTTCAGCGCACCGTTCAAGAAGCCGCCGTAAAGATCGGAGAACCAACCCAATGTGCGTTGCACCGGTCCGGTGTCCATCTGGGTTTCTTCTGCACGCAGGTCCTGCTGGCGTTGGCGGTCTTTCAGCATCGGCAACGGCGCGCCGGTAGCGCTGAGCATGGGAATCAGCGTGATCGCTACGAGCAATGAAGCGAGCAGGGAGACCGTCACGGTCAAGGCCTGGTCGTGGAACAACTGCCCGGCCACCCCTTCGACAAAAACGATGGGCAGAAACACCGCCACCGTCGTCATGGTCGAAGCCATAACCGCGGCGCCCACCTCGGTGGTGCCGTCGACTGCGGCGCGGAACAAGGTGGCGCCCAACTGCCGTTTGCGGAACACCGACTCCAGCACCACGATGGAGTTGTCCACCAGCATGCCGATGCCCAGAGTCAGTCCACCGAGGGACATGATGTTCAGCGAAATGTCCAATTTGTACATGGCCACGAAGGTGGCGATGACCGAGATGGGAATCGAAGTGGCGATGATCAACGTGCTGCGGATGTCCCGCAAAAACACCAGCAACACCATGATCGCCAGCGCGCCACCGATGAGCGCGGCATTGCGCACCTCATCAATGGACTGCTGGATAAAATGCGATTGGTCAAAGAGCACCGTCAGGGTGTGGCCCGGAGGAAGTTTGCCCTCTTGCCATTGCGTCAGGCGTTCGCGCAGCAACCGCGCCACCGCCACCGTATTGGCATCGCCTTCCTTGAAGAGCGAAATCTCCACCGACTCGCGACCGCCCACCCGGGTGATTTCTTCGCGTTCCTTGCTGCCCCAGATGACCGTCGCCACCTCGCCCAGGCGCACGGTGGCGTTGCCGTCCTGCCGGATGATCAAGTTCGCGATTTCGTCGGTGTTCTTGAACTCGTTGATGGTGCGGATCAGGAATTGGTCGTCTTTGCCGCGCAGCGCGCCGCCGGGCAAATTCACGTTGCTGACGCCCACCACTTGCCGCACCTGATCAATGGTGATGCCCAGGGCCGCCAAGCGGTTTTGGTCCAGATCGATCTGGATTTCTTCTTCCAGCCCGCCCTTGATCTGGGCTGCGGCCACGCCCTTGACCGTCTCGAAATCCTGCTTGATCTGCTTGTCGGCCAAGCGGCGCATGGCCTGCAGATCGTTGCCTTCGGCTGGCCCGGATAACGCCAAGCGGATGATCGGATCGAGGCTGGGGTCAAAGCGCAATACCACCGGATCGGTGGTTTCTTCCGGCAGGAGCAACCGGTCCAGTTTTTCCCGCACTTCCATGGAC
>JADGEP010000338.1 GCA_016744275.1 Candidatus Krumholzibacteriia bacterium
GGCTGATGTCCTGACCGAGATGCGCAATCCCGTCATTGGGGCTCGGGCTTTTGGAAACGATTCGGCGCTGGTTGAACGCCACCTGGTCGCTGCGGTGGGCGGCCTGCTCGAGTCGGGCGTGGTGGTCTGCCTGAAACACTGGCCGGGCCACGGAGGCACCGATGTGGATTCTCACCTGGCTGAGGTCGCCGCCGGAGAAGGGGCCATTGCGGCTCCATTTGCTGCCGGCCTCGCCGCCGGGGCAGACGCCATCATGGTGGGGCATTTGGCCACCGGGGGAGCCAGCGCCGAGCCCGCTACCCTGGACGCCCCGTTCCTCGCCGATTCCGTAAACCAATTGCAAGTTGCCAGCGGATGCCGGGCTCGCCTGATTGCTGATGACATCACCATGGGGTCCTTGCGGGCGGCCATGAGTGGCCGGGCTATCGACCCGGGCGACGGCCTGGTCAGCGGCATGGTGGATCCGTCCTGTTTGCCGCGAGAATGGATCGCTGCTCTGCTGGATGCCGGATGCGATCAGTTGTTGGTGCGGGGCTTGCCTTTGGGCGCCTTCCCGGCTCCTGCTGATTCGCCGGAAAGGGCGGCACCGGCCTCTCACATGGGGGCTCTGCCACAGTTTGCAGAAGAGAGCTATCACGAAGCCCGGCAACGATCCTGGGCCTTGGCGGGCCGCTGTTTTGCCGATTCGGGCGCTGCATTGCTGTGGTGGGACCTGACGATCGGCGATCGGTGGCAAGTGGCGGGTGGGGATCAAGGCACGGCCCAGGAGCAATTGTCACCCCTCCTGAATTCCCGATTTGCAAAGCTTTGTGACTGGCGCTTGGCCTCACCTGAAGCCGGTGGAATTTCCCGTTTGTTGGTGACCTCGCACCGGCCATTGAGCGATCCGGGGCAAAGAGACGGCCGCTTGGCCACCGAGGGGGTCTGCCTGGTCATGGGGCACCCGTCGCTGGCGGATGAACTGACCCGCTATCTGGGGGCGGGGTGGACGGTTGGAGCGATTTCCGATGTTTCACCAGTCGATCTTTTTGCGACGGGCTGAATCCAGGTTATCGCCGGAACAAAAATTTGACACAAACGCAGAGGGCCGCTATATTGCGGTCTCTTTCGAGTTCAGGTGGGGGCGTAGTTCAGTTTGGTTAGAACGCCGGCCTGTCAAGCCGGAGGTCGCGAGTTCGAGTCTCGTCGCTCCCGCCATCATCATTTCCGCGGCCTCGGCCGCGGTTTTTTTTTGCCCACCGGTTCTCTTTTCCCGCCCCTTTTGTTATGGTTCGCAGGAAATCACGGCCTTGAGATCGGTTTACCAACTTTCACCGTTGAGGAGAGATCATGACGCAACGCGCAGCGATGATGGCGGCCCTGCTGGTAGGCGGTCTGTTGACCGTGGCCGGATGTGGCGGCGGCGAAGGAGAGAACATGTCAAAGGCTCAATCGGATTCCGCCTGTGCCTGGACCGCAGAGGGCGACCTTCCCGTCGAACCTGAGCTGCAACAGCGCCTGGACGGTTACGTGCGGACCGATCTATCGCCGGACATCAGCCATCTGGACGCAACTCAGGTGAAGGTGTTGGAAAAACTGATCGCTGCCAGCAAGTTGATGAATGATATCTACCGGACTCAGGCCACACCCTGCCTGGATGATCTGGCGGCGCGCATTGATGAACTGCCGGCCGGCCAGCAAGCCGCAGTGCGCCGTTATTTCAAGATCAATGTTGGACCCTGGGATCGGCGTTTCCACTACGAGCCTTTCTTCGGCACCTGGCCCCACCCGGAGGGTGCCAATTTTTATCCCCTGGATCTGACCGAAGCCGAAAAGGCCCAGATCGCTGATCGTGCCAATGGCCTGGACGGTTTGTTCTCCATGGTGCGCCGTGGCGGCGACGATTTGGTCGCGATTCCCTATTCGGTCTTCTTCGCCACCGAGTTGGATGCTGCCGCCAAGCTGATGCGTGAGGCGGCTGAGTTGACGGAAAACGCCAGCCTGAAAGCCTTCCTGAATTCACGCGCCGACGCCTTCGGCACCGACGACTACTATGAGTCGGATATGCTGTGGATGGATCTCGATAGTGCGGTGGAAGTCACCATTGGTCCCTACGAGACCTACGAAGACGGACTCTTTGGCTACAAGGCCAGCTTCGAGTCATTCGTAACGGTGGTCGATCCGGTGGAAAGCCAACGGCTGGACAAATTCAAGGGCGAGTTGCCCTGGCTTGAAAAACAGCTGCCGATCCCGGAGAAGCACAAGAACCTGAACCGGGGCACCGACTCACCGCTGCGCGTGGTGGACGAAGTGTATTCGGCTGGCGATACCCGCGCCGGAATCCAGACCATTGCTTTCAACTTGCCCAATGACGAACGGGTGCGCGAAGCCAAGGGCAGCAAAAAAGTGATGCTGCGCAATGTGATGAACGCGAAGTTCAATCAGATTCTGGTGCCGATCGCCAATGAACTGGTGGCCAAGGATCAATTGGGCGATTTGACGGCCGAGTCTTTTTTCCTGCACACCTTGTGGCATGAAATGAGCCATGGCCTGGGGCCGGGCAAGATCATCGTGGACGGCCGTGAGACCGAAGTTCGTCTGGAGCTTAAAGAGACCTACTCCACCATGGAAGAGGCCAAAGCCGACGCCATGGGCGAGTGGGATATTTTTGTCCTCACCCGCGCCGGGCGGGACTATTTCCCCGAAAGCATTTTCCGCGAACAGTCGGCGACCTATCTGGCGGGCTTGTTCCGATCGGTGCGATTCGGCATCGGCGAAGCCCATGGCCAGGCCAATGCGATTCAGTTCAACTACCTGATGGAGAAGAAGGCGATCAGCCATGACCCGGCCACCGGGCGCTTCTCCATCGACATCGTGGTATTCGAAAAAGTGATCGCTGAAATGGTGCGGGACATCTGCCTGATCGAGGCAGAAGGGGACTACGCAGCTTCGGTGGCTTTTATCGAAAAATACGGCGAGATGACCCCGGTATTGGCCAATGCCCTCAAGAAACTGGATGGCATTCCGGTCGATGTTGAGCCGCTGTTTCCGCGCTACGAATAAGAATGCTGGCAGTGAATAAAAAGAGAGGCGGGACCTGTGTCCCGCCTCTCTCTTTATTTGAAGAGGCCTTACGAGGCTGGAAAATTCTTCTGCAGCAAAGCCAGCAAAGGTTCGTAGACCGTGGGGTCCAGGGCGGGCACCGATTCGTACAACTCGATTCCAGCTGCCCCTGGTTCCGGCACTGGTGTGGTGTTGAGCAGTGCCGCTTCCTGGTAGGCTGCAATAAAATCAGGCACCGAACGGCGCACCGCCAGGAGACGCTCTTCACCCAGGCGAGAGGCGATCACCGTGGCCATGGCGATCCCGGTTTGACTGAAGGCGTTGTTGCCTGTCAACGCGCGGGCAAATGACTGTCCACTGGAAGCCATCACCGCCGGGTCGGCAAACATTACCGGCAATGACCGTTCCAGATTGGTGGCCGTTTCCTGGGCCTTGCGGAAGAAATCCTCGGGGATGATCAGCACCTTATAGAGCGACGGGTGCTCGCGGTCGAAGTGAACCGCGGTCGTCTGTTCGATCCAGCCCGCGATGCCTTCGTTCATCATCACTCTGAAACACTCGGCCACCGCCTGTTCGCCGTCCACTTCGATGGGACTGTCGCCAGGCAATGCTTCCAGATTGCGATAGAGCAGGGTGGCCACCTGGCGCACTGTCTGCTCGGCACCGCCAGCCCGCAAAACACTGGTGTCGATATAAACTTCCCCTTCAAAAATGCGGACTTCTGCCATGGCGGGCATGAAGTTGAGTACCAAAGTCTCAGGGCTTCGCTCAGGACCGAGCCAGGTGTCCATCAATGCCCGGATTTCACATGCCCTGTCACCGGACACGAACTCTGTCAGGAGAGCGTCAACCGCGGCGCTGTTTTTCTGGCTGTAGCGAAAATTGCGCCCCAGGGTCACGCGGTTCGAATTCAATTTGGGCTTGCCGGTTTTGCCCAATTCGTCCCACCAGGCTCCTTCCAGCCAGTTGGCCAGATTGACGACCCGGGGAGCATTGGGCGCCTGGCTCTGGCGCCAGGCCACCACCGCAGGCAGCTCACAGTAGCGCTCCAGCTCGGGGCGGGGCACTTCCTGGCCAGCAGACATGCGGTCGGCCATCTCTGAAAAGGTGGTCCAGGGGGCCGTGTTGACGGATATCCGGCAATCGGGCGCTTTGGCGGCTGCTTGTTTGCCATGGTCTGCAGACCCTGAAGG
>JADGEP010000339.1 GCA_016744275.1 Candidatus Krumholzibacteriia bacterium
AATATCCGGCGCGTTGGCGAAACAGCGAGGCTCTTCTATGAGCAGGGCAACATCGTCATCTGCACCTTCATCTCACCCTTCCGTGAAGATCGCAACTTTGTGCGTTCGATTCTGCCGGATGGAGCCTTCAATGAAGTCTTCATCAAGTGCGACATCGAAGTGTGCAAGCGCCGAGACCCCAAGGGCCTGTACAAAAAGGCCGAAGCTGGCGAAATCAAGGACTTCACCGGCATCGATTCGCCCTACGAGGAGCCCCTCGAACCTGAGGTCACCGTTGAAACGGACATCCACAGTGTGGAGTCGATAGTGGAGCAATTGGAGCGCTTTTTGAAAGACCGGAAGGTGCTGTGACCCAACAGGTTCCAATCTCCTAAAGCTCAACTCTAGTTATCAAACATTAAAAATGTGGTGATTCGTCACCACATTTTTGCTATAATCACCCCCGTTCACAGGCTTCCACCTTTTCGCCCACCCCTCCCCGGGAGACATGCATGCATTTGCGGATGGCCACGCCATTGGTGCTATTGATGGGCACCTTGGCCCTGGTCGGCAACTCTTTTGCCGATCACAGCGCCAACCACGTCGCCAACCACGCGGCCCACCTCATGCCTGCCCATCCCGCCCTGATCCAAAAAATGGGCTCCCAGGAAGTGGCCCGCATGCACCGCACTCATTCAGTACCACAGATGAGCCGCGACCTGCATATGGACCGGCCCGCCAACAAAGCGGGCGCCTTGTTGGGCACCGGCAAGCCGCTGATAGTGCTGTGGGAATTCAGCGACCATCTTGCCGATACTATCAATCATCCGGCAGCTGCCTACGACTCCATGCTCTTTTCGACCGGCACTTACCCCACCGGCAGTATGAATGACTTTTACCGCGAAGCCAGCTTTGGCCAATTTGGAGTGGCCGGACAGACCGAGGGCTGGCACACAGCCACCAATTCCTACGCCAGCT
This sequence comes from Candidatus Krumholzibacteriia bacterium, assembly GCA_016744275.1. Classification (GTDB taxonomy): domain Bacteria; phylum Krumholzibacteriota; class Krumholzibacteriia; order LZORAL124-64-63; family LZORAL124-64-63; genus JAGRNP01. The sequence continues at coordinate 958 of JADGEP010000339.1, forward strand.
ATGCCAACGCCGACGGCAGCCACGACCCCAGCACCACCCGGGCCATGATCCAGGACATGGTCGCCCAACTGGATGCCACAGTGGACTTTTCTGAATACGACAGCGACCTGGACGGACAAGTGGACGGGCTGTTTTTTGTCCACGCCGGAGCGGGTCAGGAAGAGTCCGGTGATCCGGCGGATATATGGTCGCACTCCTGGACATTCAACGGCAGCCTGGCCACCGCCGATGGCGTGACCATTGGGCGCTACTCGGTGGAACCCGAAGAATTTACCGACGGCAGCCAAATGACTGTCGGCGTTTTTGCCCACGAATATGGCCACATGATTGGTCTTCCTGATTTGTACGACACCGACTATTCCAGCGCCGGCATTGGCCAATGGGGCCTGATGTCGGGTGGTAGCTGGACCCGCCGCCCAGGTGACCTGCCCGGCAGTTCCCCTGCGGCACTCACCGCCTGGAGCAAGATTCAACTGGGCTGGATCACGCCAGTTGAATTGGTGGCCGATGCCGCCGGGCTGGTATTGCCCCCCGCTTCTACCAATCCGGTGGCCTTCCGTTTTTACCAGGCCGGAGATGCCGGCACCCATGAGTACTACCTGGTGGAGAACCGGCGCCGGATCGGCTTTGACGAAGGCCTCCTGGGCCGCCAAATTGACCTCGGCCTGCCTGACCCCGAAGGCATGATCATCTATCACGTGAATGAATCCATGGCCACCAACGCGGTGGACAACCGCCGCCTGGTTGATGTGGTGGATGCCAGCCCCTGGTTCGACGGCGCCGGTGGCCATCACGAGAACCTCAACGCCCCCACCGCTGACTATTCGCTGGTGGCCGGCTACAATCGCGGCGACAACGGCGACCTCTGGCCCGGATTCACGTCGTTCGCACCGGACAGCAGCGATTGGGATGGCCCCCGCGACCGCACCACCTTCGATAGCAATTCCGTACCCGCGGTGGCCAACACCGACTGCTCTGCGTCCGGACTGGCCCTGAGCGGCATTGCCCTCTCCGGGGTCAACGTGGTCTTTAATCTGAACTTGACTAAAATTGCTCCCGAGCCTCCGGTTTTGGCCCTGAACAACAGTTGGAATTTCGAAGAGGACGCCGCCGATTGGCGATTTTGCAACAGCTACGCCCACCTCGATCAGTCTCAGAACCGCAACTGCAACGGTACCCAGGGACTCTGGTTCGGCACCAATGGGTGGGACGGTTGCTCTGGCGCGGGCTACGGCAACAACTGGAACGATGCGGCCACAGTCACGGTGGGCGTGGATGTGACGGCCGATCCCCAGATTCATCTCGATCACAAATTTGAACTGGAGCCGGGTTACGACTTTGCCCATCTCGAAGTTCGTCCTGCCGGCCAAACTGACGGCTTCTGGACCCCGCTGGCCGCTTACACTGGCTACAGCGGTTGCACGACAAACACTCACCCCATCCCGCCAAGCGTGCTGAATCTGAGCGATCTGGACGGCGATGGCATCGCGGCGGTGGACGTGCGGCTGCGACTGGCCACCGATGGTGTCTGGTCCACGGAAGATGGCAGTTTCTGCGGCCTCGGCTGGTGGGTGGACAAAATATCAGTGACCCAGATGCATCCTGCGGGGGTTGACCTGCCCGCCGCTGGACTGGGCGTCGCCCTGGGCAACCCGGTGCCCAACCCGTTCAACCCCACCACTCAATTGAGCTACCGGGTGCCGAACAATGCGCGTGCCGTCAGCCTCGTCATCTATGACCAGAGCGGACGGCAAGTGCGCCGACTCACGGTTGAGACTTCGGCTGGAAATCACAATGCCATGTGGGATGGCCGAAGCGACAGTGGTGGGGCCGCCGCCAGTGGGCTCTATTTTGCCCGCTTATTGGTCGACGGCGTTTCAACCACACGAAAAATGGCCCTCATCAAGTAGCAGGCCGCCGGCTAGAGATCCAGCAACCGCAGGCGATGCTCCATTTCTTTCAACGGCATCAGGTCACCCTTGCGGCTGGCCACGGAAATGCCCCGCTGAAACACATCAGCAGCCTCCGCCGGCCGCCCCAGTTTTTCCAGCACGCGGCCACAACTGGCATACAGGGCACTGTTTTGATCCTGTTGTAACAGCGCGCGCTGCAAATGCTCCGCCGCCGCCTCTGTCTCATCCAAAACATCCAGAGCCTGGCCCATACCCATCAAGGCCAAAGCGTCTTCCGGGTCAATTTCCAACACTTCGGCAAACATGACCTTTTTGCGTTCGGCGTCCTGCATGCGCGCTTGGCGCTCTTGGGCCGCCATGGCCGCCGCCTGCTTGGCGTCCACGCCCACGCCAAATTTCTTCATCGTGCCCAACGCCTTTTGGTGCTCTGCCTCTTCCTTCTCGCCGATTTGCATATAGAACAGGGAAAGGTTGGTGTGAACCATGGGTTCATCGGGTGCGACTTCCTCCAGGCGGCGAAAGATATCAATGGCCTCATGAAATTTGTTCAGCCGACCGAGGATGACCCCCAAGGCTTCGAAGGCCTCGGCCCTTGTGGGATCCAGGCGGAGAGTTTCTTCGAGCATGGCCACGGCTTGCTCATCGCGGCCCGCGCTGAAGTGTTGCAAAGCTTGATCGTGCAACTGGGCTGCCCGGTCGGCAGCGTTGGCCCCCATGTGCAACGGCACCAGAGCCACCTCGCCGAGCATTTCTCCATCCGGTCCCATCACGTTCAGTCTCGATCCGGGCGTGCGGTGTTCACGATTGAGAAAGGCCAGACTGGCTACCCGTTGCAAAGTCGGCGACCAGAACGTGCCGGCCCAAGTGCCGTATTTTTCGGAGTCCACGCCGGCGCAGGCCGCTCCGGCCTCGGGCATCGCCAGCAATTCCTCGGGCTCTGCGTCCTGCCATACAATCGCCCGTAGGGCTTCCGGCACACTGCCGTAGGTGCGAAGGCGCGCCACCACTTCCTGACCCAAATAACACCCCTTGGTAAAACTGACCACCTGCTGGTCCAACCCTGTTTGCGGCAACGCGCGTTTGCCGGCAGGCAAATCGGTCCCGACCCGGGGCCATCCGGCTTCGGCTTGCAGCCACGACCAGATGGTGCTGGCGTTGGCCGGATTCAGATCGTCCAGGAAAACCATTTCGGGTGCGCCCGCGGCCTGCCGCCAAGCTTCGGTCAAGCCGGGCCCTGTAGGGCCACCCGGCTGCAAAACCAAAAATCCCGGATCGCCGCTCATCGCCCGCCGAATGACCCAGGCTTCCCCACCGCCACGGAGACTCGCCATCGCCAATCCGTTTTCGTGCATG
>JADGEP010000033.1:0-15184 GCA_016744275.1 Candidatus Krumholzibacteriia bacterium
GTCCAGATACTTCGCCTTGGCGTTGATGACAACATCACGGCCCAGGAAAGCATGGGTGGCATGGCACTTCAGGCAGGCCTCTTCTTTTTGAGGATCGCCGAGGCCCATATCAGCCGCAATCTTCTTGGAAGCTTCGGTACCGAGGGTGGCAAAAGCACCCGCGTGCTTGGAGCCTTCCCATTTGGCCCACTGGTCGCCGGTCTTGGCTTTGTGGCAAGTCTTGCATTTAGGGGCACCAATGATCTCGTGTCCGGCGAAGGCAACCGAGGCCATGCCCAACAGGAAAATGCCCACAGCAATCAAGGTGATGGACATCATCGCTTGCTTCTTCATGATTCCTCCTCAGCGGCACCGAAATTCATGCGTCCCGATACCAGATACTTTGTTCAACTTCTAGACGAACAATAACTCTTCGAACAGCCATTGTCACTGTACTTGTCATAAATTTATCAACCTGGAAAGTTCCCGTTGATTTGTATTTTTGACCTTTTGTCTAGTTCATCAAACGATTGAACCAATTTCCTTTGGCCACGGCCTCGGTCGCAATGATCGGCACGCTGCCCAATACGATCCCATCGAGCTTGATCACCGCTTGGCCAACCTCCGCCCCAGCAGCCACCGGGGCCTGGAATTCTTCGGGCAAGCGGATCTCCAACTCCAAGTCCTGCTCACGGTTACGCGGAACACTAACTTCCAGGGTCTCGCCATAGGTCACCAGAACGGACTTTTTCTTGCCGCCTTTGATGGGCATGGGTTCGGCCAGGGGTTCGCCGGCGGTGGTGAACATGGAAACCTGTTTGTACATGTTGAAGCCAAACGACAGCAGGCGTGTGGTTTCGGTGGCTCGGCCCTTGTCAGTCGGGCAGCCCATGACCACTGAAATCAAGCGTTTGCCTTTCTGGATCGCCGTGGCCGTCACGCAGAACCCGGCCGCTCCGGTGTAGCCGGTCTTCAGCCCATCGAGGCCGCGATAAATGCCCACCAGCTTGTTCGGGTTATAGAGGGTGAACTTGCCATCGCGGAAAGGGGCTGTTTTGGTTGAGGCCCAAACCAGGGCCTGCGGATGCTCCACTAAAACCCGCGCCAAAATGGCCATGTCACGGGCCGTGGTCATGTCCGAGCTTTGGCGCCATCCCGGCGGCAGGCCGTGCACCGTGTGAAATTCGGTATTGGTCATGCCCATATCCCGGGCCTTGATGTTCATCAGGTCGATGAAGGCGTCGGTGGATCCGGCCAGGTGTTCAGCCAGGGCCACCGCCGCGTCGTTGGCCGAATGAATGGCCAGGGCCATCAGCAGTTCTTCGACCGTGAATTCTTCGCCATGCTTCAGGTAGACTTGCGAGCCGCCCATGTTGCTGGCCTTGGCCGACACCTTGACTATTTCAGACAGGGACAGATCGCCCTCGGCAACGTGTTCCAGGACAATGAGCTCGGTCATCATCTTGAGCATCGAAGCGGGCGGGCGCCGTTCGTCTTCACCATTGGAGATCAACGTCAGGCCGGTGGCGGCGTCGATGACAATGGCCGATTTGAATTCGCCTTCGAGGCGTGCGGGGAAAGCGTCAGCAGCGGGGATGTCCGCCTGGGCCTGGGCCAGGCCGGCAAACATAAGTAAAGCCAACAAGGGCAATAAGATCGCTATGCGGGTGGGGTGAATCAGCTCCGTCATTCTCATCATTTTATCCTTAGACTGGGTACCGAAATGGGCGGTCCGATGGCGGGCGACATCGGCTGACTCCGGCTCCTCCGGAGATCAGGGGCACCTGTGCAGAAATATCAGGCCCGATGCCAAAAGGCAAGGTCTCAACCAGCGCAGGCTTTACAAAACCCCTGCCGATTGGCTACCTTTTTTAATCTCATCTGCCATTCATGATTTTATGCAAGGTGCCGCCTCCATGAAAAAGTTCCAGACGCCTAAAAGTTCCCTCTCTCTGTGCGCGCTGATTGTGCTGGTTTTGGGCATGTGGCCCGCCGCCGCCCACGCGTATATCGATCCGGGGACCGGAAGCTTCGTCATTCAAGGCATCATCGCCGCAGTGGTCGGCGCCGGCTTTGCCATCAAAGTTTTTTGGCACAAGATCGTCAGCACCTTCACGGGCAAGTCGCCGGCCGAGAACGACGATGACGAATAGCCATCCGGACGGCGTATTGCCGGCCTCATTTCGCGACCCCAGCGGATTTCTATTTCGCCACCAGGGACGGTTGCTGCGCCAAGTCAATGCCCGGTATGCCGACGACCTGGCCCTGTTGCACGACTCTGGCCTGTATGACGTTCTGATTGCCAAAGAGTTGCTGATTCCCCACACCGATGCTCCGGTGGACACGGCCCCCACGCCTGGCGCCGTGCGGGTGCTGGCACCCGAATTGGTGCCCTTTATCAGCTATCCCTATGAATGGTCTTTCACGCAGTTGAAAGATGCGGCCTTGGCCACCTTACGCATTCAGCGCCTGGCGCTGAAGCACGGCATGAGCCTCAAGGACGCCAGCGCCTACAATATTCAATTTCACAATGGGCGCCCCGTGCTCATCGATTCGCTCAGTTTCACAGCATACCGTACGGACGAACCGTGGGTGGCCTACCGCCAATTCTGCCAGCACTTTTTGGCCCCCCTGGCCTTGATGGCCCACCGCGACGTGCGCCTGGGATCGTTACTGCGCACCAACATCGACGGTGTGCCGCTGGACCTGGCGGCGCGCTTGCTGCCTTGGCGCACGCGTTTCAATCCTGGCCTGATGATGCACATTCACCTGCACGCCCGCAGCCAGCAGAAACACGCCGACAGCCACGACGAAGGCAACAGCGCCAAGGCCAAGACCACCAAGGTCACGCGCAAGGCGCTCGATGGCATCCTCGACAGTTTGCGCGGGGCGGTGCGCAAGTTGCGTTGGCAACCCGGCGGCACCGAGTGGGGCGACTACTACGAAGACACCAACTACACCGACACCTCGTTGCAGGAAAAGCGCGACATGGTCGCCGGATTTCTGGACCAGACGGAAAGCAAGCTGGTGTGGGATGTTGGCGCCAACAACGGCTACTTCAGCCGGGTGGCCAGTGAAAAAGGCATCCTGACGGTGGCCTCGGATATCGACCCGACGGCGGTTGAGAAGAACTGGCTGGCATGTCGGCGCGGAGCTGAGCCCCACCTGCTGCCCTTGGTCATGGATTTGACCAATCCCAGCCCCGGGTTGGGCTGGGCCCACACCGAACGGGACAGTTTCCTGTCCCGCGGGCCGGCCGACACGGTGATCGCCTTGGCCTTGATCCATCATCTGGCCATCAGCAACAATGTGCCGCTGTCGCGCCTGGCCGAGTTTTTTGCCCAGGCGGGCAAACACTTGATCCTCGAGTTTGTGCCCAAGAACGATTCGCAGGTCAAGCGGTTGCTGGCCTCTCGGGAAGATGTGTTTCCCGACTATCATCTCGAAGGTGTCGAGGCTGCTTTTGGTGATCTGTTTGAGGTCAAAGAAAAGGCCCGCATCGCCGGCAGCGAGCGGACCCTTTTTCTGTTCAAGCGGCGCGCCGGCGTCAACGAATGACAGTCACCTTGCGTTGCAGGTGATCCTGGCCATCGCGCATGCGCACAAAGTAGATGCCTTGGGGCACGTTTTGGCCCGAACTGTTGCGCCCGTCCCAGGCCACTTGGCCGCTCGAGCTGCCTGAAGTCATCAGACTGCGCACCAGGCGGCCCCGCAAATCGTAGACATCCAATTCAACACCCTGATTGGCCGCACCCGCAAAAGCGATAGTAGTATTGCTCTGCATGGGATTGGGCCCGGCTGTCAGGTAACGCCCCAGGGCCAGGTTGTCGCCCACCGATGAGGTTCCGCCGGAGACGGCGAAAGTCAGATTGAAAAGTGCGACTGAAGCCACATAAAAGTCTGGGTCAAAAATGTCCTCAAAGCTCGTTGCGGTGATCACAAGCGTGTAGGTATCGGGAGTCAGGGCGCCGCTTTCGGTGACCTGCAGGGAAGGGCCGGCTTCGAACCACGAGTCGGAATAGATCGTATTGCCAATGCCATCGAATAACGAGACATCTACACTTCCATTGGCGCTGGCTTCAAGGTCACCAATCAAGCTCCAATTCTGGTTGGCGGCGATGGAGAACGTGACCTCGAAATGCGACGCCGCGTAGGCAGCTGCCGCATATCCACCTTCAAACAGTTCGGCGTCAGTATAGACAAAACTGTCGACGTAGAGCTCCGTAGCACTCAGAGTCGAATTGTGGATCGCTTCGGCATCAGTATAGCCAAAAAATTCTGTCGGGCTGACAAAGAAATCGTTTCCGAAGGGACCCAAACCGTCAGCAGAGGCGAATTCGCCCCACCCAAAATTGTCTCCGGTATTTTCGTCAATGAGATCCGTATAGGCCTCAAGAAATCGCTCTTCTGAAATCAGTGTCATTTGGGCTGATGCCGAAAGTGGCACCAGCATTAACAGCATGACAATAGCTGTATTAAGTGGACGACGCATATCAATCCCTCCAAGGTTGATTTTAGTCTGGTTTGCGGAAGCATTGCTGAAAATCTGACATAATTCAGCAACTGAGTCGCTTCAAATCATACCATTTTTCTAGGTTTTTGTCACGTGGTGAGATTCTAGATCTGCGAAAGGCCCGCCACGTCAAAGCGTGTGGGCCCCCCGCTATACCAAATCGTTCAATTGACCGGACGCCTCAACAGAACAACTGCGTCGGCGGACCCGCCTCCTTGCCCAAAGCCTGGTTGCGATGGCGGATGAGTTCGTCCATATCCTTGTCACCTCGTCCCGACAAATTGACGATGACGAGTTGCTCCGAGGCAAACGAGCCCTTGAGCCGTTCCAGATAGGCCAAGGCGTGGCTGCTCTCCAGAGCAGGGATAATGCCCTCCAAACGGCACAGGGTTTCAAAGGCCAGCATCACTTCCTTGTCGACGACCGCCTCGTATTGCACGCGGCCAAGATCTTTCAAGTAGCTGTGCTCCGGCCCGATACCGGGGTAATCCAACCCCGCGGCGATGCAGTGATTCCCGCCTGCGGTTACTGCCCCCTCTTCAATGCAATAAGTGTTCATGCCGTGAATGACCGCCGGCTTGCCCGTGGTTAAAGTTGCGGCGTGGCGGTTGGTTTCCACGCCGCTGCCCGCCGCTTCAACGCCTACGATCTTGACCGCGTCATCACCCAGGAACGCGTGGAAGAGCCCAATGGCATTGCTGCCGCCACCAGCGCAAGCGGTGATCATATCGGGCAGACGGCCATATTCGGCCAAAACCTGCTCCCTCGCTTCGCGTCCAATAATGGACTGGAAGTGCCGGACGAGTTCGGGATACGGATGCGGCCCCACCACCGAGCCCAACAAGTAAAACGCCGTCTCGGATTCTGACACCCAGGCCCCGATGGCCTCGTCCACAGCATTGGACAAGGTCTTGTCGCCGCTGGTGGCCGGCACCACCCGGGCGCCCATCAATTCGATGCGGGTGACGTTGGGGCTTTGCCGGCGCATGTCTTCTTCGCCCATGTAGATGTCGCACTCCAGGCCCAGCCGCGCCGCGACCGCGGCCGTAGCCACGCCGTGCTGCCCCGCCCCCGTTTCTGCGATGAGCTTCTTTTTGCCCATGCGTTTGGCCAGCAGAGCCTGGCCCAGGCAATTGTTCAATTTGTGCGCGCCCAAGTGGTTCAGGTCCTCACGCTTGAGCAGAATCGTGGCCCCCAGGTGTTCGCTCAGACGCTCGGCGTGATACAGCGGGGTCGGGCGCCCCGAATAGGTGCGGTACTCCCGGTCCAGCTCTGCGACGAACGAGTCGTCGTCCTTGAACTGCCGAAAGGCTGCGGTCAGTTCCGCCAACGGCGCTTCCAATGGCTCCGGCACAAAACGCCCACCATAGGGCCCGAAAAATCCGTTCTCATCCGGCACGCTGCCGAGCGCGGGGAGTTTCTGGTCCGACATGTTGCTTCCATTCCTTCCAGCTGGATGCCGCGACATTGTCCAGCACCTCTCAGGTCATAAAAAACCGCCGCCGGTCATTGTGCCGGCGGCGGTTGCGCTGTGATCGTTCTGTACCTGGAATATCCAGAAACTAGATCGCGCACCTCACCGCCGGGCGGCTACGCCACCACCAACTGCGGTTCAGGGAGATGCGGTTCAGTCTCTGCATAGGATTCCTTTGTTGTCTTGATTGTACCGCATTTGTTGGAGCGGCGCAACCTGGCAGTCAGCAGTCCGTTCAACTATCTCTGCGAAAAACAAACACGCTGCCGGAGTTTTCTTCCGGATTGAAGCCGCGCCCACTGAAGTCGGCGAAGTGCCCCAGCTTGCTGAATCCGGCACTGCGGTGCCCGATCAGATAGTCCACACTGGTGCGCGGATACAGCACCACTTCGCCGCCAAAGATTTCGCCTTCAGGCCCCATGAGAGCCGTGTGAAAATTGAGACGCTCCAGTTTGATGTCTTCGTACCAACGCAGAAAAGTCAGGTCGTCGTCGGGAAAACTGAGGTCCGGGAATACGTAATCCTCGAGCTTGAGGATCGGGTCAAAATTGACGGTCTGGAAGACCCAGATGCCACCGGGCGCCAACAGGTTGCGCACGTCCATCAGGAAGGCCGCCAGGCGTCCGGCTTCCAAATGGGGCAAGACATTGCCGATGCACATGACACTGCTGAAACTGCCAGCGGGCAAGAGGTGAAGTTCTTCCATGCCCATGATGCGGAACTCGTTTCCCGGATACAACTGCTGGGCTTCGGTGATCATGCCGGGATCCAGATCAATGCCCAGGCATTCGCGACCCGAAGCGGCCAGCTTACCGCAGTATCCGCCCGTGCCACAGCCCACGTCGAGCACGCGGCCGGACGGCGGCAACCACTTGTCGAGAAAGTCGTAGACTCCCGGGCGGTACGGAAAGATCTTTTCATAGTGCCCGGCGAAGTCGGAATAGAAAGCCATTTTCGGCATCCCTTTGTGTGCTATATTGCCAATGAGCACAGGCCGGCATCCGACCTGAAGAATTGTCACGAACCGCGCCGAAGCGGGTTTGAGCGAGAGGTCAGCAGATGTTTCCCTTCAAGAAAATTCTCTGCCCCACGGATTTCAGCGAACCCTCCCAGTGCGGCTTGCGCATGGCCAACGAGATGGCCGGCAGGTTCGACACCGAGGTTGTCGTGCTGAACGTTCACAAGCCCATACCGCATCTGCCGACGCCACGCATGCAAGCCTCGGACATCACCTTTGATGTGTCGGCCTATGAAAAGCACGTTGCCGAGGACGCCCTGGAAAATCTCGCCACCCTCAGCGGCGCCATCTTCGACGACGAGGTCAACGTCCGCCACGAAGTGCGCATGGGCCGTCCCTCCCACGAAATTCTCAAATTCGCGGAAGAAGAAGGCGTCGACGCCATCTTCATCGCCACCCACGGCCGCACCGGCCTGAAGCACATCATGTTTGGCAGCGTGGCGTCGTTTGTCGTGCGCCGGGCTCCCTGTGTGGTCATGACGATCCGGGCCTGTGAATAAAACCGTCTCTGGGTAGAATAACCTCTGATCCCGGAAGTGCGAACTATTCAGCTACTCAGCCAAGAATGGGCAAGTACCGGCGCCAAGGGCCAGCCGCCTCGGCGTAACGCCGCGCCATCACCCGGCTGATCTGAGCCAGATGGCCCAAATCGTGAGCAACCCAGGTGGCCAACAATTCGGCAAGAGTGACGGTGCCAAATTCCGGATGCTCACCCGTCCAGGCAAGTTGTTCCGCAGTGATTGCCAACCGATCGAGGGCCGCCAAATTCTGCAGGCGCAAGTTTGAGAATTCGTCCAAGAGCTGATTCAATTCCTGACCAGCCGATTCCTGTTCCTGGGCAAACCGATCAAAGGGAGCAAAGGCTCGGTCCTCACCCTCGGCCAGGATGATCCGGGCCCTGGGCAACCAATCTGTTTTTTCACCATGAATGAGATGGCCCACGACATCGTAGGCACTCCACCTGCCCGCACCTTCGCTCGCGTGAGTCCAGACGTCCGGCAGGTCCCGCAACAGGGCATCAATACTCAAAGGAGTGCGGGCCAGCACCAGGGCTGCCTCGTGGATATCAAACGTCATGGGTTTCCTCCGGTTCAATGCACATAGCCCAGCGAGCGCAGCATCTCCAGGCTTTTGGAATCGATCTGGATGTCGTCGATGCCTGCCAGGCCGTGGGGCAGCGAGTTTTTGATGTGATCATCCAGCAGTGCCCCCAGTTCGGCGGTCAAGGGGTCGTTCGGTCCAAATAGGTTGCGCGCTTCAGCGGGGTCGGTGCTCAAGTCAAAGCACTGGCTCGCTTCGGGAAAGAGCATGTCCCGGATCAGTTTGGTCTCGCCAGCCCGCACCATGACCTGAAACTCGCCAGGTCTGGGAGCCTCTTGGTTCAACAGGCGGAAATCTCGCCACTCGGCAAAAACCGGTGCGGGAGCCGCTTCCCGGCGTTGGCTTTTTCCTTCTGCCGTTGCCAATGAAGCCACTTCCAGAAGGTCCAAAAGTGTCGGCGCCAGGTCAATGGTCGAGACGGTTCCTGGGCGGCGCTCGCTGGCCCGCAGATCCCGCCAGTGGATGAACATCGGCACGTGCAGCACTTCATCAAACAGGCCGTGGTGGTTGGTCCACCCGTGTTCCTGCAGGTATTCCCCGTGGTCGCCCACCACGGCGATGATTGTATCGTCGGCCAGTTCGAGTTGCTCCAGGCGAGCCACCAATTGGCCGATGAAACGGTCCATCTCAAAAACTTCCGCCCGATAGGCCTGGCGCACCTGGGCGACCGGCAAAGTGGCGGCGCTTTCTTCGTCCACTGTCTGGTCAAATTCAATGCCCAGCGAGTCGCGCACATCCGGGCGATTCAGGAAGGGCAGATGGGGCACGAAATAATGCACCCAAAGAAAGAAGCGCTCCTGCTTGCCGGTGTGTTTCCAATCCAACAACCAATTGCCCGCGCGGCGGGTCACCTGGGCGGGGTCGCCTCCGCTGTCGAGATACCCCATCTGCGGCACCAGATTGAAGCCTTCGAAGCCGCGGCCAAAGCCAAAGCGCGCGTCCAGCGGGCCGCCCGAAACCACGGCCATGGTATTGAATCCGGATTGATTCAGGTGCTCGGCCAGGGTCACACTTGACTCGCCGATGGTCAGGTTCCGGGCCCGATGTCCATTGTAGATCACGCCGTGGGTCGACTGATGTTGACTGGTGAGAATCGAGGCATGGGAAGGGCCGGTGAAGGGCGCGGTGGCGTAGGCCTTCTCAAAGAAGAGAGACCGTTGAGCCAGGCTATCCAGGTGAGGCGATACGGTTTCGGGGTGGCCATAGCTGCCCAGAAAATCGGCCCGTTGGGTGTCCAGGGTGATCAACAAAAGGTGGGAATTGTGGCTTCCGCCCTCGCCACACCCGGACAGGACGAACAACGCCATCAGCACGGCGGAACACAGCCTTCTCATCGACACTCCTCGGGAAATCATCCAACCGCCACACCGAAAAACACTTCAATCAACGACGTTCAGAAACTGGGTTTCCATGCTGACAATCAGGCCGGCCGGATCCGGGCTGATGGCCTTGCGTTCGGGCGAGGCGTGGAAGGACGCATCCAGGGTCGCCCAGTCTTCGTCACCATGATAAGCCATCAACCAGACAAACTGGTTTTTTTCCGGCACTTCCCAGGCCGCAGGCACGGAAAAGCCCAACCCTTCACGGATCGGTTTGATGTGCTGTTGCCACACCACGCGCCAGGCCACCATCGCGCCCGGCTGCAAGGTGTAGGTGCGCAGTTGTAAAATCATCATTGGTCTGCTCCATCGTCAAGCCGCATGATCAATTCCCTGATTTCCCGGCCCCGCCCGTGGGCGAAGCCCTTGTCCTCACCCGATTGCACAAATCCGCATTTTTCCAGGACCCGGATCGAACCGGCATTGTCGTCGGCCACGCGGGCAAACAGCGGTCGGATCGTGTGCTCAGCCAAAAATGCCTTCAAACCACTGGTGGCAAGCCCGCGTCCCCAATGTTCGCGGCCGATCCAATAACAAATCGAGCTTTCGCCGAACATTTCGAATCCCATTACGTTGCCCACCACTTCGTCCCCCACCAATATCACCCTTTTGGCAATGTCGCCGTTGGCCATGATGCGCTCCATCTTGGCCATGAATGCGGTTTCGTCGTGGGGATCTTCGGCGGTGAATCCGGCCATGTGGTTGGCTTCGGCATCCTGTTGGTGGACAAAGAGAACGGGCAAGTCGGCGCTGCGGATTTCGCGCAGAGTCAGATTATTGGCGAGCGAACTCACGTGAAACTCCTTGGATAGGCGGTTGCCAAAGGGCGGAAAGACAGGCCTCCAAGATACGACTCTCAGCACCGGCGGCAACAGGTCGCTGGTAGCCCAGTCGATTTTTCTGCCCTATTGGCGATCCGTGCCTTAATTTGGCAATAGAGCCAGCAAGACCAGTTGCCGTTCCCAATCCGGATGGTCACCATGCCCATTGTCCTGAGCCTGATCGCCGTTGCCATTTTTGCGCTGCTGATGTGGGTGCATTTTGTCTCGGTCAGCGAGCAAGAACGCACGGCAGCCCGGCGCTCCCTGGGGGCCGCCCTGATTCTGCCTCTGCCATTTTTACTGGTCGCCTGGGCTCCCATCCCGGCCGTCGGAATTCTGGTTTGGATTCTGCTGGCAGCCGTCGCGCTTCCCATCATCGTGTATCTGGTGCCCACCGCCGACCCCAAGGGATTTCGCAACGACGCGCCCACGACCCGAATCGATGAGCGCACGGTCATGTTTTCGCGCGCCGCCCTCAAGCCCGGCACCCCGCGATTCGACGACTACTACGAATCACACCCCGAACACCGCAGCAACGACGACCGCTTCCGCGCCTTGCCCGGCCTGATGGGCCAACAATCCGGCAAATACGAACCCCTGGCCTTTGCCGCCGCCGAGGCCAGTTTTCACACCGTCGGCGCCCTGGCCGGCCTTTGCGAAGGCGAGCCCAAGGCCGAAACCCAGGAACACGATCCTGAAGCTGCGACCCGATTCATCAAGGGCTGGGCCGGCAAGCTGGGTGCCTTGGATTGCGGCATCACCGAGTTGCGCGAGCATCACCTGTATACGGTCAAGGGCCGAGGCGAAAAATACGGGCAAAAGGTCGATTTGAATCACCGCTACGCCATTGCCTTTTCCGTGGATATGGATCACGCCAGCCTGGGCACGGCTCCAGAAGGCCCCACGGTTATGGAGTCCGCCCAGCAATACCTGACGGCCGGCGCGGTGGCCATCCAGATGGCGACCTTTATTCGCAGCCTCGGTTGGCCGGCCGAAGCCCACATCGACGGCAACTACAAAGTCATCTGCCCTCTGGTGGCCAAGGATGCGGGCCTGGGAGAAATCGGGCGCATGGGGCTGTTGATGACTCCGCGCCAGGGGCCGCGCGTGAGACTGGGCGTCGTGACTACCGATCTTCCTCTTTTGGTCGACCCCGCCACTTTTGATGCCGCGGTGCTGCACTTTTGTTCCATTTGCCGCAAATGCGCCGACATCTGCCCGGTTGACGCCATCAGCAACGAGGAACGCGGCGAGATCGACGGCGCCCAGCGCTGGCGCATTTCATCCGAAGCCTGTTTTGGTTATTGGTGTGCCGTGGGCACCGACTGTGGCCAATGCATGCGGGTCTGCCCCTACTCCCATCCGGACAATACTCTGCACAATTTGGTGCGTACGGGATTGCGCCGTTCGGGCCTGTTTCGGCATCTGGCCCTGCGCCTGGACGACCTGCTGTACGGTCGCCGGCCATCGCCATTGCCACCTGCGCCCTGGTTGCCGCGCCGGAAACGCCAATAACCCGGTTTCGATATCCTCAAGGTCTTGCTCCACAAGCCGATATATGGGACACACGCCCCTATACTGAGGAGACCTTTGATGCGACTGATGACTCGCTCTGACTTCGACGGCTTGGCCTGCGCCGTGCTCCTGGTGGAAGCCGGAATTGTCGACAACTACGAATTTATCCATCCCAAAGATCTGCAGGACGGACTCGTTGAGGTCACTAAGGATGATGTTCTGGCCAACGTGCCTTACGTGCCCGGTTGTGGCCTGTGGTTTGATCACCACAGCAGCGAGCGCGAACGCCTTGAGCTGGTCAATGACCACCAGTTTGAAGGTGCCAGCAAGATCGTACCCAGCTGTGCCCGCGTCATCTACGACTACTACGGCGGTGCTGAAAAATTCAGCCGATTCGACGACAACGGCATGATGGAAGCCGTGGACCGCTGCGACAGTGGCCAGTTGACTCTCGACCAGGTCTTGCATCCGACGGGTTGGGAATTGCTCTCCTTTATCATGGATCCGCGCACCGGGCTGGGCTACCACCGCGAGTACCGCATCTCGAATTACACCTTGATGAAGGATTTGATCCAGTACTGCCGCACCATGTCCGCCGAACACATTCTGCAACTGCCCGATGTGCAGGAACGGGTCGTGCGCTACCAAGCGCAGACCAAGGAATATCAGGGGATGATCCGGGAAAACTCACACACCGAAGGCAACGTGCTGATCATCAACTTGCTGGATGTGGACGACATCAAGGTCGGCAACCGCTTCACCGAATATGCCATGTATCCGGAGCAGAACATTTCGTTGCGCATCTTTTGGGGACAGCGCAAAGAGAAGGTCGTCTTCACCTGCGGCCACAGCATTCTGAACCGCACGTCTCAAACCAATGTCGGACAATTGATGCTCAAATACGGCGGTGGCGGGCACACCCGGGTTGGCACCTGCCAGATTCCCGCCGAAGAATGGACCACCGTGCGCAACGAGCTGATCGATGCCACACGCGAGGCTGCGGTTCCGGCCTGGTAGTCCCCGGTTAGAAAAGAGGCGGGCCGGATTCCCATCCGGCCCGCCTCTTTTCGTATTTTGGAATTTGTCAGACGTTGACCGTCTCGGGAGCTGGATTGGCCTTCATCTCCGAGGCCGGAATCGGCTCTTCAATGGGCCAATCCTCATAGCGTTCGGTGATGGCCAGGAAGCGCGGCAAATTCTCCAAAAACAGGCCCGCCAAGCGTGGGTCAAAGTGGTGGCCGGATTCTTCTCGAATGATGCCCAAAGCCTTTTCCAAGGGCATCGCCGGCCGGTAGATCCGATTGCTGAAGATGGCGTCAAAGACGTCCACCAGCCCCACGATGCGGCCGTAGATGTGGATCTCTTCGCCCTTCAGCCCCCGCGGGTACCCTTTACCGTCCCACCGTTCGTGATGTTCGTGAGCGATGATTGCCGAGGCCTTGAATACCGAGCGGTGCGACTTGTTGAGGATGCTGAAACCGATTTCGGCGTGGTCTTTCATGCGGGTGTACTCGGCGTCTGTCAGCTTGCCCGGCTTGTTCAGGATATCGTCGGATATTCCGATCTTACCGACGTCGTGCATCGGAGAAGCGATGCGGATCAATTCGGCTTCTTGTTTGGACAGGCCGGCCAATCGCGCCAGTTCGTAGCTCATATCGCCAACCCGAACGGTGTGGTTGGCGGTCTCGCTGGACCGGCTTTCAACAACCTGACCCAGGGTGACGATGATTTCTTTCTGGGTCTCGATGACTTCCACTTCGCGCGCCTGGGCCAGTGATTGCGAGGTTTTCAACTCGCCCGCCATGATGTTGACCGAGTCGGCAAGCATGCCCAGCTCCGTGCGGTCGCGCACCTCCATGGGCGAATCCAGTTCTCCCTGACCGATGCGTTCGAGCCCCTCTTTCAACACGGAAATGGGGCGGAACAGATTCGACATCACCAGGGCCGTCACCAGAACGGCAACCACCAACAGCACCAAGGCGATGGTCATCATCTTCAGCCGCGTCTGGCCGACCTTGGCCTCAAGGTGGCCCTTGTCCAGAATGATCGTCACCCACCCGAGGTCGGATTCGTTGCCATAACGGATGGGGCATTCCACGAGGATCCGGTCGGCCGACTCGCTCAACCTTTCGCCGTCGACCAAATGGATGGTCGCTTCGGTCGGAATCAGGCCCGCGGGTTTTTGCCAGTCCGTGCCGATGTCGCGTGATTCCCGTGATCCCTGAATTTTCCCAACGTGATCGGTGATGGCCACGTCCAGCAGCTCAGGACGGCCGTCACGCATGTCCTTGATCAGAGGAACCAGCATCAATTCGGGAAAATCATCCAACAGCACTTCAGCGCTGGTGATGGCCAGATTGCGGGCCTCGAGCACCAGTTGAGTCTCGGCGCCTTCAATCAGGGCCGTGCGCATGTTCTGTTCACTGACTCCGACAGAAACCAACACCGTGAAGGCCACCAGGGCGGCCGCCGCCACGGATGCGATCCAGCGCAGACTGATGAACCGGCGTTCTTTCAGCTGCTTTCCATCAGATTTCACAGTCGCACGCGCCATCAACGATCACCCTTGATCTCCCGAATGCGGGATTTGTGTTCGTAAGCCCGGGTCAGGTAGCCGCGGGTGCGCGGATCGCCGGGGGCCACATTTTCGGCCCGCTCCCAGATCTCGATCGATTGGTCCAGCCGGCCTTTGGCAAAGGCCTCCATGCCCTGGACGAGATACTCCTGCTTGAGATTTTCAGCGACCTGCTGGTAATCCGGCGCGCGTGACCACACCAATTCCCAGTAGCGGATCGCATCGTCGTGGCGATCGTTTTCGACCGCCCCCAAGCCCTTCTGATAGAGATCGGCGACTTCCAGCTTTTCTTTCGCTGAAAGTGAAGCGTACGACGGCGAAGCCGGCGCCACCGGTGCCGTTTCGACAATGGCCGGTGGTGTCACCTGATTGCGGGCCGCCCGGCGGGCTTCTTTGGCCGCTTCGGCAGAAGCCAATTCCTGCTGGGCAATTTGACCTTGGACTGTTGCCAGCCCCAGGTGGTCCGGAACCAAATGCTGAGCCTTCGCCAGACTCGCCCTGGCCGCCACCAGGTCGCGAGCCACTATCTGGGACCCAGCCTGTTCGATCAACAGATCGGCCCTCAGATTCAGGGCCTGGACGGTGTTGTTCAACAAGGCACGGGCTTCCTTGTCTTCAGGCTGAAGCTTCAGGATCCCCTCGAATCCCGTGCGGGCCTGCACCAGATCACCGCGAGCGTACTTCTCAAGAGCCTCGTCGAATTTGGCACGAATCACTTCGGAGCGAGCCGCCAGTTGGCTGCTGCGCGCCGAAACTCTTTCGAGACGGGCACCAGCTTCGGAGTATTCGGGGTCGCAAGCCAAGCAGCG
>JADGEP010000033.1:15194-16787 GCA_016744275.1 Candidatus Krumholzibacteriia bacterium
ATAGGCAATGGCCGCACCCGAAAGATCGCCACTCTCTTCCAGAGCAAGAGCCCGGCCGTAGAACGCCTCAGCTTCCAAACTTTCCAAGCCGGGACAAGCAGGATCCAACACCCGGATGGTCTCGATCCGATTCAAGGCATTGTCATGATCACCCATGTGCAAGGAATTGCGGACTTCTGCCAACATGGTTTGCATGCGATCGGCGCTATCCTTAAGGAAGGCGCTGGCCAACTGTTTTTGCAGCTCAGCCTCCTGGGAGGAGAGCCTCACTTGGCGCACTTCATCAGTCGTGGGGCCAAAGGCGATTCCCAGACCAAACCGGTGCACCGCCCCGAGCATGTTGTCTTCAAAGGCGTAGTCGACCGACAGATCACGATAGTTGATGCCGGCTCCAGCAGTCATCATCCCGGCGTGAGAACCCACCCGCAGGGCCAACAATTGCAACAGGTGCAATTCAGCCCCAGCGTGGATGCGCAGGTCCATGTCGCTGGTTTTTTCCAGGTCGGAAGCCAACAACAAGCCAATATTGCGGCTCAAGGGGCTGTCGTACGCCATGCCAAGCCGCAGGCCGGTTGGATCTTTGACACCGTCTTCGACCAAACGCAGATTGGGTTCGATCAGGTTGCGAATCGCCAGGCCAAGACTCAGGCCGTTGGCCAACTTTGACTGCCCACCCGCTGCCTGCAATGGTTTGACCCGCAGACCCAGGTCCAGCCCCGGTGCGCCGTCGCTGTATCCGGCCAAACTCTGTTGTTGGTATTTGAAGACCAACCCCAGGTCCCAACCACCGCGCAAGCGGCGGCCATAGCCGATCAGGATTTCGGTTTCAGAATCCTGCAGGTTGTCGTCAAAGATGGCTCCGCGGTCATCACGGCCTTCGATGCCATCGACGCCAAAGCGCCGGAGGCCCAACCCCACATTGCCAATTTTCCAACTCGGCAGGGCCAACAACCCCAGTTGTTCGCTGAAGCCCAGCCCGATCAAGTCGGTGTGGCTGGCGTAGACGGATTTTCGTTGCACCCCTGCAAGGCCGGCAGGGTTCCAGATCATGGCCGAGGCGTCATTGGTCACCGCGGCGTAGGCGCCGCCCAGGGCCAAGGCGCGTTCGCCGGCGCCGCGTGCAAAGACAGAACGTCCGCCGCCGTCATCGATCGCATAAGCGGGGGCCAAGAGCGCGCCCCAGATGAAAAGGGTCAGCAAGGTGGCTGTTGTCAGCGTTGAACGCATCATCGGACCACCGCCACTTTCCGCAGAATCCGTTCGCGGGATCCATCGCTGAAAAGAACGTCCAATTCGGCGAGGTAAACGCCGTTGCGCACCGCCCGTCCGTTGCCGTTCAAACCGGTCCACACATCGCTTTGGTGCAACCCGGCGAGGCGTTGTTCGTTTTGCAGGATCTGCGCCACAACTTCACCGTGGGGTGTCACCAAGCGCAGGCTCACCTGAGCCGGTTGCAACAAGGAGAAGACAAACGTTGTTGTCTCACGTCCTGCCGCAAACGGGTTGGGGAAATTCGCGTAGCTTTCGGCCAGGGTAGCCTTGCCCACATTCCCGGTTTCGGTGCTGAAGGGGAAGGCCTGACCACTGGCTGGC
>JADGEP010000340.1 GCA_016744275.1 Candidatus Krumholzibacteriia bacterium
GTTCCTCGCAGCACCCCCAGCGTGGGAAGTTGTTGTCCCGTTTCAGGGTCAGATTCCCCGATTTGATCGAGCCACTTGTAAATATACCAGAAATTTCCCTCCAAGCGAAAGGTAATTATCGCTGAGCCGCGGTACCGCGTGACCGAATTGTCGGCATTGTTGGTCACCGTCAAGTCGTAAATGACGTTTTCCCACTCCACTTCGGTGCCTGCATCAGGCGGCACGTCGAACTCATCGTTCTTGATTTGAGCTGATATCGTAACATCACTATTGTAGAAGTTGTTGATGAACGAGACTTCTTTGGCACGATCCCAGTTGTCTGATAATTCAGGAAACGCGTCTGCAGAATCAGAGTCCGGAATATAAATGAACACGTCCTGGCTGACGTTGTCCTCCCAGCCCGGCGCGTGGGTGGCTTCGAGGGATTTTTCAAGATTTGCCCACACATTGGCCGACGAGATCTTGTCCAGGTAGTTCACCGTCGTACCCGTCGCCGGATCAGCCGCCTCCCGCGGATCGAAGAAACAGCCTCCCAATAATCCGGTGACAATCACCAGCCCCAAGGCCCAGCTGCTCCATTTGTTTTCATTGCACTTGATCATCTAGAACTCCCACTTCAGCCAGACGTCGGCTTCCCAATAGTTGGCACTGGTCGCCGAAACACTCGGCCCAAAAGCGTTGAATTTTTTAACCAGCGCTGAAAGGGTGATGGATTTGTGCCAGGTCTTGTTCACTTTTGTGCCCACCCACAACTCGCCCGAATATTCAGTGCTCTCATTGGTCACCCGGCCCAGGGTTTCGCGGATATCCTTCGTGCGGTAGGTCGCCGCCTCCACGGTGACGCCATTGATGACCTTGAAGGTCATAGCCAGGTCCAGCTTACCGATGCTCTGGTTCAGATCCTTCTTGTAAAACGCACTGCCCGCCGCATCGGTGCCGCTCTTGGTGGCGTTGAATTTCTTGTTGTAATCATGGCGCACGATGACTTCCAGACGATCCGACGGATACAACGTCACCTTGGTTGTCAGGTTGCTGCGCTTGTTGTAGTTGTCATCACGGCTGACACTCTCCAGATTCGAAAACACGTAGTCCGTGAATTGGATGTAGACCCGGTAACTCTGATCCCATGTCACCCAGGGCGACACATACCAGGTGTAACTCGGCGTGATGTCATAGGAATCTTTGATGTTGTTATTGGACGAACGCGTATCGCGGATCGAGATGTCCTGGGTCTGGCGATAGATGTACACCATTTTGGTGCGGAATTTGGTCCGCCAGGCGCGCTCCAACTGCACACTGAAATCGTTCTGCAGACGATCCTTGTCATTCTGGTTGTGCTCGAACTCGGCGATATCCTGGCTGAGGCCCTGGTGATAGCGCAGCCGAAAACTGGTCTCTTTAAAGAAGGGACGCAGCCAGACCACTTCCATATCCCGCAATTTGTTGTACTGCCGCCCGCGATTGCTTGTCGCACCCTGGATTCGCTGATCATCCCATTTCCAGCCATATTCATAAGTGACCGACACCGAATCGGCACCCACCATGATGCCGGATTGCAGCTCCATCTTGTCGACTTGGCGCTCTTTCAGTCCCTGCCCGCTGGCCGCATAGTTCAGATCATCGGTGGTGCGGCTGGCTTTGCCGGCAAATGACAACCCACCCACCGCAAAGTTGTTCATCACCTCAATGGTCATCGCGTCCTTGGACTCGAGCTCATTGACCACCTTCAGGTCTTCATCCACGCCCAGGGTATCGATCAGACCGTTCGAATTCTTTTTGAAATCCAGGTATTTGGTCTCGAAATTTGAACGCGTCACCGCCACTCGACCGTTGCTGAAATTCTGGTCGTAGTACAAACCGATGCCGAGGGAGTCGCCCGTCGACGACGAAGGGCTGTCGGTCAGGCCCAGGGTTTTTTCGCCGCGCCCGGTGGCCAAATGCATGCGCCCGGCCAAAACCACTCCCGGGGTGACCTCCCAGCCCGTCTGCAGACCGCCCTTGATTTCGGCGGTGCGCGAATTGTTCGCCGTGGCCTGGTTTTCACTTTCCTGATCGCTCATCGCGCCGCGGAAGTTGTAGCTGTGGGTCAAGCCGCCCTTTTGGAATTTGAACTTGTTGCCAGTCAGGCTCAGATCCTTCTTCTGCTGGGCAAAAAGGTTGGCAAAGTTGGCCGTATTGACGGTCTTGTCTCGGCTCCAGGACCAATCCCCATCCAGATGCATCAAAAGAGGCAGCGTTTGCGGCAGATTGTAAACGAACCTTTCGCTACGCCGTTCGACATTCTTGTTCTGTTTGCGGTACTCTTCGTACGACCACTTGAGGGTATTGGTGACCGAAGACTGAGCCCTCATCTTCAGGGTCGAAATCAACTCGCTGTAATATGTATTCTGGCGCACGTTGGCCTTGGCGCCGCCCGTAGCCGCGTTGCCAAAACTGACAAACAGTGGTCCGGAAAAGGCTGGCTGGATGCCGGAACCTTCGTCCATTTCCGCCGCCTCGGCCGTCACTTGCCCCAACCCTGTTCCACTCGCGGCCGGATTGTTGGCCCGCACCGAGTCGGCCTCAGAGGACGCGGACCCATCCTGGCCCCAGGCCACCACCGGCATCAGGCACACCAAAAGCAGGAAATACAGAACGCGCCGGGCTTGCATTCCTTTGTCCCCCATCCCATGGGCAAGCTTCAAGTCGTTTGCGAGCGTCAAGCTGGTCCCCTCTTGGCCAGAGCCGCTGCAAGGCGGCGAAAATCTGCACCCGAGCACTGTTCGGGGCGGCAGTCCACGTCGATGTCCAAATCAGCGGCCAGCGCGTCAACTTCGGCGCCGCTCAGGTCAAAATGCTGGCGCAACTGATTGCGCAGTTTTTTGCGCCTTTGGCCAAACAGGGTTTTGACCGTGGCGGTGAAATTGGCAAATTCTTCGTCCGGCCAATTGGCCGTAGGCACCAGGCGCACGATGGCCGAAGCCACATCGGGCTTGGGCCAAAAAACAGACGATGGAACGGTGCGCACCATCTTGATCTCAAAGACAGCGCCCAGCACCACCGCGAGGATGCCGAAGTCTTTGCCGCCCGGCGTGGCAATCATCCGCTCAGCGACTTCTTTTTGCACCATGAAGACCGCACCGCTGGTCACGGCTCTCAATTCGGCCAGCGCGAACAAAACCTTACTGGTCAACACATAGGGCAGGTTGCCGGCGATCACCGGCTTGCCCCCAACTTCGGCTACGGTGCCGTGCCAATCCAGCTGAGAGAGGTCTCCTTCCACCAATTTGAAATTTGGCAGTTCCCCGTGTTCGCTGGTCAGCAGCGCGCACAGGTTGCGGTCCACCTCGACACAGACAACCATTTCGGCGGTGGGCAGCAAATGAGTAGTCAGCGCACCGGCCCCAGCGCCCAGTTCGAGTACCCGCGAGCCCAGCTCGAGGGTGTCCTGGGCAATGGACCGCGCCAGATTGCCGTCGACAAGGAAATTCTGGCCCCGGCGTTTCACGGGGCGAATATCGTAGTCGCGCAGAATTGTCCGTTGACTGCGTTGCAAAATACTCCGGAAGGGCGGCGCCATGCCGCCAATTGGCTGCTGGTTGTCAGGCTTAATCCGTGCCGGCGAAATCGCCGAATATGCTCGCGAAGGATGCCGTCGTTTGCCGGACCACCTCTTCGGGGGGCAACTCCAGCAAGGCGGCAACCTTGTTCAGGGTGTGCTCCATGTAGGCCGATTCATTGCGCTGGCCACGATGGGGCACCGGAGGCAGCCAGGGGGCGTCTGTCTCCAGCAGAATATGTTCGACCCCGACGAGCGGCACAAGTTCCGGCAAGTGGCTCTTTTTATACGTCACGGGGCCGCCAATGCCCAGCATAAAACCGTGTTTGTGGGCCCAACGCACCGCCGCCTCATCACCACTGAAAGCGTGCAGCACCCCTTTTTTGGCGGGCACACCGACGCTGTCGAGGTGGGCCAGCGTTTCGACCCAGGCATCACGTATGTGGAAAACAACCGGCAACTGCACCCGGTGGGCCAGCTCCAGCTGGGCTGTCAGGGCCGCGTACTGGGCCGGACGGGGCGACAAATCACGGAAAAAATCGAGGCCGATCTCGCCGAGGGCGACGGGGCTGTGTGGTGGCATGAAGAAGGTGGAGATTTGGCTCACGTCGTGGTGCCACTCGGCATCGACGTAGCAGGGGTGCAGGCCGACGGTGTAGTCGATCCGCCCTGGGT
>JADGEP010000341.1 GCA_016744275.1 Candidatus Krumholzibacteriia bacterium
ATTGAAAGGTGAGCAGTACGAATATTATTCCGGAGTAATACGGAATAGAGTTGACTCTCACAAAACTTGCATGGACTGCCTTAGTGTTCGGGATGCGTTTTTTAGTTCTTGGAGTTTTGGCGATTTGTGGGAAGTGAATTGCCGGGTCGTCAATCGGTTCGGTTTAAACACCCGCATGATCAGCCACGTCTATTTTGGCACGGCTGAGCCCAACGGTGACAATGAGCGGTTGATCAAGCGTTTTGGAGCCGATACCCGCATCGCCTGGCCGACCTTGGCCCTGGCCGGGCACGTGAAGTTCAACGACTACGGCCCTTACGATTACCATCACGACCACAACCTGACTTATCCGTTGCAACTGATGGCTGATCTGTCATTCACCCTAGGCACGCCACAGTGGTTCAGTTTGCCCCAGACGCGGGTTGGGGTGCGGGGCACCTACCGCACTTTGGACCGCTATTCCAATCGTTATATGCCGGCAGGGCAGCCGGAATTGTTGGAAGGTGAATTGTACGCGGACGATTTGCCCGAAGGGCGGGAATGGGAAATCCGGACCTACTTGCATCTGGCGATTTAGAGCGACAGTTGCCGCAAAACAGAACAAGGCCCTGGACAGCTGTCCGGGGCCTTTCTCTTGGCAATGGGATGGCCAGAACTACTCGACAGGCACCTCGCCATAGACCCGCACATAGTCAATCAGCATGGATTGCGGAAAGACGGTGGTCTCATCCGGGGATCCGGGCCACCGGCCGCCAACCGCCAGATTCAGCAAGATGAAAAACGGTTTTTCGTAGACCCAGGTCGCACCTGCGGGTAGATCGGTTGGCGTGGCCGAGTGAAAGGCAAAGCCGTCGACATACCAGGTGATTTTGCCTTCTTCCCACTGGATGGCGAATTCATGGAATCCCAGATGAAAGCCACCCTGGCTTAACACATGGCGGCCGGTGACGGCGCCAGATCCAAAGTGCCCCGGCCCATGCAGCGTGCCGTGCAGAACCCGCGGCTCATGCCCGAGATATTCCATGACGTCGATCTCGCCACAGGCGGGCCACCCGACTTCGTCAATGTCTGCGCCCAACATCCAGAATGCTGGCCAGATGCCTTGTCCGACGGGCAACTTGATGCGGGCTTCGAACCGGCCGTGGGTTTGCTCAAAAAGGTCCTTAGTCTTGATCCGGCCCGAAGTGTATTGCTGATTGCCGTAGTTTTCCTGCCGGGCGGTGATGGCCAGATTGCCGGTGCCGTCCAGGCTGACGTTCGTCGGCGAGTCTGTATCGTACTCCAGTTGGAGATTGCCCCAGTCGGTGCCCAGATCAAATCGCCAGCGGGAAGCGTCGGGCAGTTGGCCGGCAGGTCCCTCAAATTCGTCCTGCCAGATGATGCCGTAGGTCACGGCGGGCGGTTCTTCTTCGCCGCACCCGGACAGCACCAAACAGGCGGTCAGTAAACACAACCATGAGCGCAGGCGGCTCATGTCACCGGCCCGGAATTGCTCTGAGGGCGGGCAACGGAGGGGAAGACTCGTGAGTCGTCCAGGCCGGCTTTCAGCACCAGGGTGGCCGCGCCCACAGCCACCGACTGGGGGCCCAGTTTGCTGACGAGAATTTCAGCCGCCGCCACCGAGCTGACCAGGGTGCGGCTGCTGACCGTTTCGCGCAAGGGGTCCAATACCAACTCGCCGAGGCGGGACATGTCGCCGCCCAAAACGACCACGGCAGGATTCATGAGATTCATCATGCCCGCCACGGCTGTGCCCAAATGGCCCGCAGCTTCGCGGATCACTTTCATGGCCAGGGGGTCTCTGGTCAAAGCCGCCTCTTCGATGTCTTGAATCGCAAGGTCCCGCCCTGCCAAAACGCTCTGGGGAAACTCGGGCAACAACTCGGTGGCACGGTCCACCAGACCATGGGCGCCAACATAAGTCACCAGGCACCCGTGCAGTCCGCAAATGCATTTTTTGCCGTTGGGATCGATGGAGATGTGGCCAATTTCACCGGCGACACCCGTGGCGCCGCGATAGATTTCGTTGCCGATGATATGGCCGGACCCAATACCGGTGGCGACCTTGATATAGGCCAGGTTGTCGGCCTCGCCGCCCAGTCCCCACCAATGTTCCGCCAGAGCACCTAGGTTGGCATCGTTGTCCGCCAAAATGGGCACACCGTATTTTTCGCCCAACTCGCCCAGGCCCAAACTGCCTTCCCAGGCCGGCAGCACGACGGTCGACAAGTCATCAGGAAGTGATGGGTCAAAGGGACTGGGCACCGCCACGCCAATGCCGACCAGAGGTCTCTCGCCACGGGCGGGCAGGGCCAGGCATTTTGCGCAAAGTTCGGCAATCACTTGCCGGGTTCCGGTCGGGTCCGAACGCACCGGATGGTCTTGGGTTTCCCAGGCCAGCACTCTGCCGCGCAGGTCGGTCAAGGCGACCGCCACATGGGCCGCGCCCATCTCGACGCCGAGGATGACGCAGGCGTCGTCGCGAAACTCCAGCACGATGGGTCGGCGGCCGCCGCGAGAAGGGCCCTCGCCAATCTCGGCCACCAGACCGGTGGGCAGAATTTCCGCTATGATTTCTGAAACGGTGGAGCGCGAGAGTCCGGCCAGATTGGCTATTTCAGCCCGTGAAACACGTTTCTGATGCCAGATCAGTCGCAGGACGGCGTCAGCCAATGGACGCGGGCGGCTGGGGTCGCTGCGCCGCAACCCCTTTGAAATCGGATGTTCGTTGTTCAATCCACTGTCCTCGTTCGTTGATTCCCATGACGAGCGACCACTCTACTTGTGGAAATAAATATTGTCCACCAGTACGAGCTTGGTATCGCCGCTGAGTACCATCTGGCCGAGCGCAGCCCAGTCCCAACCGGTGTCCGGCAAGAGGAAGTCGGCCAGAGGAATGTCCAGGGAAGACCACTGGCCGGCAACAAACGTCGGCGTGGAGGCGGCATCAACGGTCAAGTCGGCGGTTTCCACGCCATCGGGGGGTGAGGGAAATGAGCCCAATTTGACTTTGAAACTGGTGCCCGCCGGTGCATAGACATCCAGATGAAGGTGGGTCATTTGTGAGGCGTCGATGGGGTGCTGCTGAAAGTCGATCCCAACATAGGTGAGGGCGGAATACATCTTGGTCGTCTCGCCGCCCACCACATAGTTCTCGACCGGTCCGGACCGGCTCCAATCCGTGCGCCAGGTTTCGACCGGAACATCATTGTAGGCACTGCTGAACATGGAAATCACGTCGGATGCGGGCAGCGTCGGGGCGACCGCGGCGACTGTCGGGGCTTCGTAGCCGGTGACGGTAATGGCGCCCTGAACCGGATTTTCGCCCAGAGCGGCATTGACCGTCGCGGTGCCTGTCCCGACCACGCGCACGAGGCTGCCTTCGACCACGGCCACCGCAGCATCGGTTGTCGTGTAGTCAAAATAGCCGGACATGTGGTCAACCGGCACAAAGCCGCCGTCGATTTGAAAGATGGTCCGCGTGCCACTGATGGCCACCGTCGAGCCCAGGAAATAGGACTGACTGGCGGAGGCCATGATGGGCCGGAAAACTTCAATATTGCTCAGGTTCGCGTACTGGATTTCGTCAACCCAGATGTCGTAGCCCTCGGGGTGGGCGTCTTCGGTGGATTCGGCAAAGGTGAACAGACCACGTTCGGAAAGCAGTTTGGACGAATCGGGAATAGGCACGACGACAAAGGTCCAGTCAGGGGTCAGGGCGACGCCGCCACGTCCGGCTTCGTAGAGAGAATTGCCCGAGTTGTCATTGCCAAATCCGGCCACATCCAACGTCACCGGATAGGTGGCGCGGGCATAGAAGGTCAGGGCGTTGTAGTCGGCCAGGTCACGGCCGCTGGTGGCCGTCACCACGCCGCCGGTGTACAGTCCTTGCGCCGATCCCTGAGGAGAAATGTTGAATTTGAGAGAGCGGGCACCGTCAGAAGCCTGGCCACCAAAGGCCCAGATGTCATCGACACTCAAGGTGGTGTAGTGAGTGTCGGCGAAGGGCTGCCAATAGATCTCAGTGGTGTCGGCAGCATCCAGAAAGACCACGGCATCCGTATTGCCCCGGGCGGCCGGCAAGCTGGCAGGATCACGGTCGCTGCAGCCGGCGCAGACAATCAGCACAGCCATGGCCGTCAGGACGAACAATTGGCGTTTGCTCACGATCATTTTGAGGCCTCCACTGAGAG
>JADGEP010000342.1 GCA_016744275.1 Candidatus Krumholzibacteriia bacterium
GTCTCAAGTAGTCGTGGGCATCGACGGTGATGGCGACGGCTCGCCGATTCCGGATGCGGGCACGAGCGGCTCCTCCGACTTCACCGCAGTGGTGACGGATACGGGCAGCATCGACGACGTCGACGTGACTCTCTTCGCAGCCCACACGTTCGCCGGTGACCTTGAGATTCGCCTGACGAGCCCGGCTCTGACCACGGTTCTGTTGAGCGACAACAACGGCGGCTCCGGTGACAACTACACCGGCGCCGGGCATCGAAAACACCCGGTCCACAGGCATGCGAAACGCGCCTTCTTCGCGCCGCACCGGCAAGGCCAGGGCCGCCGCCCGCAAGGCGTCTTTCAGTTCATCCAGCCCGGTTCCCACGTGGGCAGAAACCGCAACGATGGGCTTGTCTTCCAGGAACGTTCCTTCGACCAGCTCCATGGCCTCTTCGGTCGCCACCGCCAGGATCTCTTCGTCGACCATGTCGACCTTGCTCATGACCACGACGCCACTTTGCACACCCAGGGAATCGAGGATTTCCAGATGCTCTATGGTCTGGGGCATGACGCCTTCATCGGCGGCCACCAAAAGAAAAGCCAGGTCCACTCCCCCGGCGCCGCTGACCATTTGTTTGACGAATTTTTCATGTCCCGGCATGTCCACCACACCTAACATCACGCCTTCGCCAAGGTCCAACTCGGCGAAGCCCAGTTCGATACTGATGCCGCGCTCGCGTTCCTCTTTCAACCGATCGGTGTGGGTGCCGGTCAGGGCGGTGATCAACGCCGTCTTGCCGTGATCAACGTGGCCAGCTGCGCCCAGAATAAAATGACGTGTAGCGCTCATACGGTGTGGTGTCCCATCAGGCTTTTTCGCGCGTGATGCGCGCGCCCAGCTCAGCCAGCCGGGTTTCAATGCGTTCGTAGCCGCGATCGATATGATAAACCCGGTTGACCGTCGTGGTCCCGTGGGCCGCCACTCCCGCCAAAACCAGAGCCGCGCTGGCCCGCAGATCAGTCGCCATCACCTGGGCTCCCGAGAGATGATCCACGCCCCGGATGCGTGCCCGGGCACCATCGACCCGGATGTCCGCGCCCAGCCGCTGCAACTCGGCCACATGAGTGAATCGGTCCGTGTAAATCGTCTCGGTCATGGAACTGGTGCCACTGGCCACGGTGCAGGCCGCCATCACCTGGGCTTGCATGTCGGTGGGAAAACCCGGGTAAGGGCGGGTCACCACCTCGACCGGCTGCGGCTTACCATCAGCCCGGATGTTCAGGCAGAACTCTTCTTCGGTAATCTCGCAGCCCATCTCCTGCAAGACGATCGTCACCGGCCGCAGGTGCCCCGGGTCCACTCCCGTCAAGCGCACCTCACCACCGGCCATCGCCACGCCGGCCATGATCGTGCCCGCTTCGATACGATCGGCGATCACGCGATGGGAAACAGGCTCCAGTTTTTCCACACCTTCAACCCGCAGGCTCGTGGTGCCCATTCCTTCGATGTTCGCGCCCGAACGCACCAACGCTTCGACCAGCTGGGTGACCTCGGGCTCGATGGCGCAGTTTTCCAACTCAGTGCGGCCTTCGGCCAGCACCGCAGCCATCAAGACATTGCAGGTGCCGCCCACGGATGAGGGTTCAAAACGGAAGCGACCGCCAGTGAGACGACCGCTCGTCTTGGCATTGATGTAGCCTTCTTCCAGGTCGATATCCGCGCCCAACGCAGCCATGCCCTCGAGGTGCAGGTTCACCGGCCGCGGGCCCCAGGCGCATCCGCCCGGCAACGAAACCCGGGCCTGGCCAAAGGAAGCCAACAGCGGACCCAACACATAGATGCTCGCGCGCATCTTGCGCACCAAATCGTAGGGTGCTTCGGAGCTGCTCAAATCGGAGGTGTCGATGACCATGAAGTTGTTGGCAAATTCGGTGCGCGCCCCAAGCCCTTCCAGGATGGTCGCAAAAAAGCGCACATCCTGCAGGTCGGGCACGTTGTCGATGACCGAGCGGCCCCGGGTCAGCAACGCAGCCGCCATGAGGGGTAGCACGGCATTTTTGGCGCCGCTTACAGAGATTTCCCCGCGCAGGGGTGTCGGTCCTTCGATGACAAAACGATCCATGTTTTTTCTGTCTGCTCCGGAAGAATTCGGTGTTTGCCGGTGGGAATGTGGCCACCGGTTGGTCCAGCCCAGCCAATATACGCAATCGCAGCCAAATGTGAGGGCACTTTTTCGGCGCTGAAGGGCGATCTAGCCCAAAGTCAGGCCACAATCCGGGCATTCGGTCGCCGATTCATCCACGCCATGGCCACAGGCTGGACAACTGCCGAGGTCAAATTCCAGGGTGAGCCCGCGGCTTTCGCCCGGATGCAAACCCTCGAACACCTCGTCGATCACGGCGTTGGCCCGGTCGTAGTCGTCCCGCGAAACAAAGAGCACAAAATCGTAGCCATCGAGGACCGAACCGACCGGAACCTGTCCGCCCCCGCCGCCTGTGCTCACGCGGCCAAAAGCGGCCGAATCGCCGAGGTGGGTTGCCTGGGTCACGTACCGAGTCGCTGGCAAAACAGCGCTGCAGATTCCGGCTTCCTTAAAATGCCCGAGGTAGGCTTTGATCACATATTCATGATCGGTGACCAGTTCGCCCAGCACCGAGGTGGCCTCGAAGTTTTCCCAGCTCGCCTCGGCCAGGGTTTCCGCAGGAATGGCGGTCGCCGCCTGGCTGCCCCAAATCAGGGGCACCAGGCAATCGGCGCAGTTCTGGGCCTGCGGTTGGTATTCCGCCTGACATTCCGGACAAATTTTATTCTCACTCATCAACGGCCTTCTCCGTATTGGCCACCGGTGGTGGCTGTGTCTTCCACCGTCGGTGCACCCAGTAATACATCGCAGGCGCCTCGCGCACTGCTTCTTCCAGCCGCGCGGTATGAATCTCGGTCAGTTTGCGCACGGCTGTTTCATGATTCCAGGCGGGATCCACCTCAATGGCCGGCAGAACTTTCATCACATGGCTGTAGTCCGGTTGTCGCGTGACAAAGACCATCAGCAGAGGGCACCCGGCCTTGGCCGCCACCGTGGCCGGGCCCAGATTGACCGAGGCGGACCGGCCCATGAATTCCACGAAGTGGCCTCTTTTTCCGGCATCCTGGTCACCCATGATGCCCACCATTCCGCCGCCGGCTATAGCCTTGAGAATTTTCGGAAAAGAACCTCCGGTGTGGATGATGCCCACACCTTCGCGCGCTCGGATGCCATTGTAGAATTCGTCGATCAAGCGGTTGGATTGCCGTTTGACGATACCGTAGACGCTGTATCCCTGCACCGCGGCGCGCGGCAGCATCAACTCAAAGTTGCCCAGATGACCCGAAATGAAAAGGGCGCCCCGGCCCTGAGCGACCAAGGCAGTGATATGCTCTTCGCCTTCGATCACCACGTTGCTCACCAGGTCGGCGCGGCTGCGGTGGCCCGAGGCCAAAAACTCAACCAGAGTCATGCCCAGATTGCGATAAAAATCCAAGGCCGTGGCCTGGATCCAGGCTTCGTTCTTTTCAGGGAAGGCGGCGTGCAGGTTTTCCAGAATCACCGTCCGCCGGAAGCGAACAACCCGCCAGACAAAAACGCCCAGGCCACGCCCCACCGCCAACAGGCCGCCCCGCGAAAGCAGTCTGGTCAGCTGGTAGACCGCCTGGAAGGCGCCATATTCCATCCGGTGTTTGAATTTGGGATTCATGCGGCATTTCCTCTGGGGACTGATTTCACAACGTATCTCTGACAGCCCGCGAAAAACCAGGCACATCACCCACGGCCCGGGCGCGGTCGTTGATCAACCATTTCTGCCGTGCTGCGGCCAAATCGTCACCGCTGCGCAACCGCCCCAGATTGATCATCAACTCATCCGTGTATCCCGGGAAAATCACCCGCCAGGTGGGTGGCACCATCCCCGGCGCCACGTCGTTCACATGGTCCCGCAAGCGCGAGGTGCAGTTGTCCGTCAGGGTATTGTACCAGGCCGGATCCCGCCCAAGCTTGTCCGCCTCGGTCAGCAGGCTGACAAACAGATCGCGGATGCCCTGTACCGGCGCCTCCACCGGAAACAAGTACACGTCGTCGGGGCGGTATGCCGCCCGGTCCAACAACAAATCGCGCTCGTCCCCCACGATGTAAATCAGTTCGAACGTGCGCAGCATGCCCCGATACACACCATAGGGT
>JADGEP010000343.1 GCA_016744275.1 Candidatus Krumholzibacteriia bacterium
CGGCCGTGGTGCCCGGCGCATAATTCAGGGCGAGCAGATAATTCATGATGTCATGGCTGATCTGTTCTTCGTTGAAATAGTACAGCGACTCTTTCACTTCCTGCAGGATCTGGTAGTTGTACATGTTGCGCAGGGAATCGAGGAACCCTTCGGGCAACTGCTTGGCCAATTCCGGGCGGCCCCTGGTGAAGAAGGCGCACAGGGTGTCCATGTTGATCAGTTGATCATCTTTGGCAAAATTCGAGAACAGATCGTGGAAAATGTCGATGCTATCGCGCCCACTGAATCCCTTGTGGCCCTCGGATTCAGCTTCGGCGATGATCTTGCGACGCCGCTTGGCGGTGAATCCTTTTCGGTCCTCTTCGTCCAGCCAGGCCGGGATCAATCCGGTGTAGATGGACATCTTCAGCAGATGCAGGTTCTCGTCGCAATAGCGGTCGTATTTGTCCTGGTCGGTGATCCAATCGGTCAGGGCCGGTGATTTTTCGTTCAAGCGGCTGGAAATGATGGCGCGAGCGAAGTTCTCCAATACCCGCGGCAGGAAGCTTTCACCGATGTGGTGGCCGAAGATGTTTTTGTAGATTTCCACTTCGGTGGACGAATCCAGCACGTAGGAAATGTTGATGAACTCGATGCGATCTGTCAGCGATTGGAAGCCGCGGATGTTCTTGTTGTCCTCGGGATTCATCACGCCCAGGAACAACGAATTCACGTTCTCCTCGATCTCGTCGACCTTGTGCACGCCATCACTGATGATGTTGTGCAGTTCGAGCAGGCGGTCCTTGTTGTGGCCCTTGATGTCCATCAGGGCGTAGATGCCGTTGTTCGTGCGGGCATAGCGCGAAAAGAGGTACCGCACCTGGTTACTGTCCTGCAACAGGTTGCCGATGCGCTTTTGCAACTGGGGATTGGTCATCACCGGTTGACGAGTCACGCGATCACCAGGATTAAATACGCTCACGCCTTCGCCCTGGCGCCGGTTCACGTGGATCGGCCGGGCGTGGATCATGCGGAAGACCTGCGCCGGGTCACCCAGCTTGTGCAACAGTGCCTGGTAGAGGCTGGTGCAGATGGTGCAGGGGCGGTCGCGGAACACCCAGTCGTATTCCTTGCCGTAGCTCAGGTTCCATTTGTACTCGTCGTTCTCGAACAGGTTGTCAAAAAATGCCGGGCGCTGATCCTTCGGCACCATCAGCATGGGATTGTCGTGACTGGGGCAGGGCACTTCCAGGTAGCCCTTGTGCAGGCGTGGTTGGTGCGAGTCGGCGGTGTCACCGTTGGGTTTGGCGCCGTCGCTGTGGTCCAGAATCGTCGCCAGCTTTTCAAGCACCGGCGAGCCTTCGTGGATGCCGTGCTCTTCCAACATGTTGCTGTCCAGGCGCCATACGATTTCGTAACGGCGTCCGGCGTCGCTGTTGGCGTACTCTTCGAATTTGCGCAGGAGGTTATTCAGGAATATCGACTTCCCACATCCGGGAGGACCATCAAAGAGGAAAATTTTGTTCTGTTGGGCGCCACCGCGAAAGCCGTCGATCATGGTGACGAGACGGTTGGCAAAAATGCGATCGGCAAAAAACGGCTGGTCAGTACCTTCGACAAACAGCTCACTGCAGTCGTAGGAAATGAAGTTGATGGACTCCGGATCTTCCGGGTATTCGTCGTGCCCGCTGCCCACGAAGGTGCGCACCATGTCGTGAAACACCTGGTGCACATTGCGGATCATTTTTTCCGGTTCCTGCCGCAGTTTTACCAGAAATTCTTCAAAGGTGATGGTCTTGGAACGGTCGAGGCCGCGTTGGCTCTCTTCCAAATCTTCCATGGCTTTGCGCACGTGTTCCATACTAGACCAATCCCTTGCTCAGCTTGCGGTCCTTCATGGTGTAGCGGATCCGCTGCCACTCGATTTCGGGGGCGGCGTCCTGGTCTGGGCCGGCAGTCGTCATGCCTGGCAAGGTGGGTTGTTGGGCGTCCGGTTGTTTGATGGATTTCACTTCGGTGGTTTCCAACAGGACCTTGCTGCCCCACAGAAACTCTATGCCCAGCAACGTGTTGTGGATGAACTCCTTGACCAGGGGCTGGCCTTCGAAGTGGTGAACCAGATTGAGAGCGTCGGTCCCGGATTTGTCCAAATCAATGGTGATGTGGGGCGGATGGTAGAGCTGTTCCTTGACCATGGCCTTGTAGGCCTCGGCGCTGCGGCTCTTAACGTACCATTGCCAAACCATGCGCTGTTCATCCAGCATCTTGTCGGCCACGAACAGCTTGTTCTGGTCCACGAAATCCTGCTCGATGAAATTGTTCACGAAGAGGAAGTCGTTGAGGTTCTCGCGCACCGCAAAAATGAAGTCTTGGCCATTGCCCGTCTTGTTGTCAAATTTGCGCCGCTGGTCGCGGTCAAGCATGGCGAGGAACTGCTGGCTGTAGCGACCCTTGTCGGCAGCCTCTTCGATGAAATAGAACAGGCGCATGCCCAAGGCGTAAGGGTTCAGCCCCACCCGCGGCATGGCCGTCACCGCCGAATTCACCCGTGCGAAATCGACCTCATGGCCGGCGATGCGATCGTCGCGCATGAAGAGAGTCTCATGCCAGTAACTGGCCCAGCCTTCGTTCATGATCTTGGTGCGGATCTGCGGCTGGAAATACAGCGAAGTCTTGCGCACGATCTGCAGGATGGTCTTCATCCATTTGTTCTCATCGCGATCCATGAACTCCGAGTGGTCGATCAGGTATTGCAGGATGTCCCGACCGCGCTCCCGTTTGACACCCGCCGATTTTTCGAAAGTGGCCGCAAATTCAGGATGCTTGTTGATCACCTCGGCAAAAAAAGCGTCTTCGCCGCCCTGGGGATCGTCGCGCAGGCTCGTATTGTACCGCTCGATTTCCTGCACATAGACATTGACCGGCACCTTTTTGTTTTCCTGCAGGAAGACGTCAAAATAGAAGTCGACCCGATTGCCCACTGCGGCCCCGGCGGGGCGATGCTCGTCGGCCAAAACGCCGTGGTAGTCGACCTGGTTGTCCAGCGAACGGGCAAATTCCAGCACGTAGTCGACCCAACGCCCTTTTTCACTGCGCAGGCGGGAAATGGTGCGCTTGTCGGCCAAGGCCTGGCCCGCAAAATCGTCGTCCCAGGTGTGCTTGAAATACAGGTTGTTCTGGAAAAAATCGATGTGCCCGATGACGTGATAAAAAATCATCACGTTCAGCCAGTCGGGATTGTTGTCGTTGTAGAAACTGATGGCAGGTCGGGTATTGATCACCGTTTCAAAAGGATTGTTGGGGTACAGTTCGTACTTGCCCTTGCCCTGCAGGACTTCCACATCATGCACCCAGTAGTCGTACATGGTGGGGATCATGACCTTGGGCGACAATTCGAGCATGTCGCGATTGGTGACGACGTATTCCAACGATTCGTCGTCAAAGGTGAGGCCGGCGTCGCGGGCGCGCACTTTGCACCCTTCCATGATCGCCTTGGTGTGTTGGTCGATGAGCTGCATGCCCGTTCCCCTATTCGCTGATCAGCGTCTTGATGCCCTGGATGATACGCGGCTCTTCGGCGCTCTCACTCATGACATCCAGCCGGATCAGGTTCTTTTTCTTTTCCAGAAGGCCCGAGCCCTTCAGGTATTTTTCGACTTCGGTTTCACCCGAGGTGCCATAGCTGTTTTCAGCGATGGTCACACCAATGCGCGAGGCGTAGGCCATCATTTTTTCGATCTCAGGAATGGATTCCTTGCCTTCGGTATCCCAATCGTCCCCGTCGGTGCCGTGGAAGACATAGATGTTGAAATCCTGGGCCAGGTTCTCTTTTTTGACGATCTCATTCACCAATTCGAAGGCCGTGGCCACCTTGGTGCCGCCGGCCACCCGGCTGTTGTAGTAGGTGTAGAAGTCGTCGACTTCCTTGGCCTCGGTATCGTGCAGGATGAAGCGCGATTCGACCTGCCCCGAGTATTGGTACATGATCCAGCTGTAGATCATCACGTGCTGGCTGACGACCACCTCTGTCGGTTTGCCACTCATGGAACCCGAATAATCCCGCAGAAAGAACACCATGGCCTGGGATTCAAAATCTTTTTCGCGGGACAAAATGCGGTACACCTTGTCTCGCGGCGAGATCAGAAACTCGCTGGAATCGATGGGACGTGAAGGATCGATGCGGCCCAGGTTGATATTC
>JADGEP010000344.1 GCA_016744275.1 Candidatus Krumholzibacteriia bacterium
TCCGATGGCTCAGCAGTACATATATACGATGCAGGGATTGAAGAAGGTCGTGCCCCCCAACCGCGAGATCCTCAAGGGGATCTGGCTGTCGTTCTACCCAGGCGCCAAAATCGGCGTCATTGGCCTGAATGGCTCGGGCAAGTCCACCCTGCTGAAGATCATGGCGGGCCTGGACGAAGACTTCATCGGCGATGCGGCCCCCGATCCGTCCATCAAGATCGGCTACTTGGCCCAGGAGCCGGAGTTGGACGAGACCAAGGACGTCAAAGGCAACATTGAAGAGGGCGTGGCCGAGTTGAAGGCCCTGGTGGACCGCTTCAACGAAATCAGTATGAAGATGTGCGAGCCCATGGACGACGACGCCATGAACAAACTCATGGAAGAAATGGGCAAGCTGCAGGATGTGATCGACGCCGCCGATGCCTGGGATATCGACCGCCATCTGGACATCGCCATGGACGCCTTGCGCTGCCCGCCCGGCGATGCCGATGTGACCATTCTCTCCGGTGGTGAAAAACGGCGCGTGGCCCTGTGCCGCCTGCTGCTGCAAAAGCCCGACCTGCTGCTGCTGGATGAGCCCACCAACCATCTGGATGCCGAATCGGTCGCTTGGCTCGAACGCCACTTGCGCGAGTACGAAGGCACCGTGGTGCTGATCACTCATGATCGCTACTTCCTGGACAACGTCACCGGCTGGATTCTGGAATTGGAACACGGCAAGGGACTGCCCTGGGAAGGAAACTACTCCAGCTGGCTGGAGCAGAAGCAAAAGAAGCTGATCGAAGAGGAGCGTGCCGAAAGCAAGCGCGTGAAGGTTTTGCAGCGCGAGCTCGAATGGGTCAACGCTTCGGCGAAAGCCCGTCAGAAAAAATCCAAGGCACGCGTTTCGGCCTATGAAGATCTCGTCAGCAAGGATCGCGACATGCAGGCCGGTTCGGCCCAGATCCGCATCCCCGCTGGAGAGCGCCTGGGCAACGTGGTGGTCAAGGCCGAGCACGTGAAAAAGGCTTACGGCGACAAGCTGCTCTTTGATGATCTGGAATTCCAGTTGCCGCGCGGTGGCATCGTGGGCGTGGTGGGACCCAACGGCGCGGGTAAAACGACGCTGATGAATATGATCACGGGCAAGGAAACCGCCGACAGTGGCCAATTGACCATTGGCGAGACGGTGCAAATGGCCTATGTCGACCAGGGCCGTGATGACCTGGATCCTGAAAAGACGGTCTGGGAGAACATCTCCGAGGGTGCTGACGAACTGGACCTCGGCGGCACCAAGGTCAACAGCCGCGCCTACTGTTCAGGCTTCAACTTCAAGGGCCATGAACAACAACGAAAAGTGGGCACGTTGTCCGGTGGCGAGCGCAACCGCGTGCATTTGGCGCGCCTTTTGAAAAGCGGCGCCAACCTCATCATTCTTGATGAGCCCACCAACGACCTGGATGTCGACACCTTGCGCGCCCTCGAAGATGCCCTCGTGCAATTTGGAGGCTGCCTTGTCGTCGTCAGTCATGATCGCTGGTTCCTGGACCGCATCTGCACCCACATCCTGGCCTTCGAAGGCGACTCGAATGTCTTCTGGTACGAAGGCAACTACTCCGAGTACGACGCCGATCGTCG
This sequence comes from Candidatus Krumholzibacteriia bacterium, assembly GCA_016744275.1. GTDB lineage: Bacteria > Krumholzibacteriota > Krumholzibacteriia > LZORAL124-64-63 > LZORAL124-64-63 > JAGRNP01. The sequence goes on from JADGEP010000344.1 coordinate 1,618, forward strand.
GGCGCGGTTGGGTGAGGATGCTGACCAGCCGCATCGCATCAAGTACCGGAAGTTGACGCAGTAGGTACGTCACACGCAGAAAGACCCTCATACAGGGGGTTCAAAAAAGTCCTCGCCAAGGCGCTGCGGATTATTTTTGAACCCCCTGTATGAGGGTCTTTCTGCGTGTGAGGCACCTGCTGCGACAAAATCGTACGGAAGGTGTTGCTCGTGGTTGCTGCGCTCCACCAAACCCTACCAAACGATGGCACGTGATCTTGTCGAGGGGCTCCGCCCCGACGACAGGTACGCGGGGATGGTTGGAGCTGGGTGGAGAGGTGGGTGTGTGGGGCTCAAAAATAATCCGCAGCGCTTTGGCGAGGACATTTTTGAGCCCCACACACCCACCTCTCCACCTATCCCCCAATCAACCCCCGAACCTGTTGCCGAGAGTAAAGCCTCCCGACAGGATAGACGCCAACGCGATCATCGTAATACGGCGTGCGCTCGTAGAACCAATAGCGGATGGCCCAGGGGTCGGCGGCAAACTCGGGGTTGTCGGCTTTGGCCTGAGCCAATTCGGCGGCCCAGGTGGGGTTTTCGGCCAAGAGGGTCGGGATCATTTGTTCGATGACATAACTTTCGACGTATTCCACGCGTTCGAAGATGGAATCGAAGTAGCCCCATTTGACCAATGAATCCGGTCCTTGAGGTTCCAGTAGGTGAGCAATGACTCGGGCGGCGCGCTGGTTCATGTCTACCACCACCGTGCCGGCTGGAAAGACGCGCTTTTCGGCAAGGGGTTCGGAATTGAAGGTGACGGGGTGGTGGCCCTCGTAGGGACGCTCCCGCCAGTGAGGGTCCGTGAATCTCCAGGATTGAACTTCCAACTCTGCCGGAGAGGCCAATCGGGCAAATTTAATCCCGTGATATTCGAGGCGACTGATGGCCTCGGTCCACTCCGGTGGGATGAGATAGGCCTCGGGCAAATCCACTGTGACGTCGGGGCGGACGGTATTGAAATAGGACAACTTTGTCGTTTGATTGACATCGCTGAATCGAATCCACTGACCGCCAGTAACCGCACTGGTTTCGGTTTCATAGGCGACACCCAGAAATTCAAACTCCGTCGAATCACCCGTGCTGATGAAGCTCAGGGGGAACGGATTGGTCCGGAACTCGGCACTGGCCGCATGCGCATCGGCGGCCGTGACCAGCCCTCGCAGCTGGGCAGCATGATCTCCACACCAGCGCAAGGTGTGCAACACCAACTTGCGGGCGCTCTCCACCCGCACCGGATACGGCTTGAGCATGTGGGTTTCAATCAGCAGGCCAGGCCGATTCTGCAGTGCCGTGTACCCCTGACTGAAGCGTGGGCCGGCCACGTTTCCGACCAGGCCGCTGGTCGGGTCATGCCACTTGCGGAAGCTCACGTAGGGCGCCATTGGGAGACCGTCGGCGGCCATGATCTCGGCCATGGCAGCACCGTAGGTCTTCGCCCATGCGGTCAAGCCGGGGTCCATGTTGCCCCGGGTTTCCAAAGCATAGGTGATGGGATATTGATAGTCAGCGCCATCGGTCGAGTGGATATCGATGAAGAAATCGGGGCGCCAATCGTCGAACAGCCCAAGCCAGGCCTGCATTTCCGGCAAATCGGCTTTCAGGAAATCCCGGTTCAAATTCTGGTTGCGCGCCGTCACGCGCCAGCCCATCTCCTCAGGCCCATTCTGATTGATCCGATTGTAGGCCCCAAAGCGTTCGTGGCCATCGACGTTGAAGATGGGCACAAATACCAGCGTGACCTGATCCAACAATCCCCGGGACTCGGGCGTATCGGCGACGAGGTCGCGCAACAGGATCATACCGGCATCCTTGCCACATGACTCGCCGGCGTGGATGCAGGCTTCGACCAATACCACCACCCGGCCCTCGCGCTCCGTGTGATCCGCCGCCCGGAAACGGCCATCGCGGTCAGCCACCACTACTGGCAGTTCGCGCCCCTGAGAGCTGGTCCCAAATGATGTCAGGTGCAGGAGAGAACTTGAGGCCGCGAGGTCCGATAGCCAGCTGACGGTTTCTTCGTACCGCGGAGTGGTCCGCTTCTCGGATTCTTCGTAAGGAGTAACCTGGCCTATGGCTGGCATGCCTGATACCAAATGGAAGGCCAAGACCAACGCCACAACCGGGGCCCATGCAAATCTCTTGTCCATCATCTTTCCTTGCGCTCAGGGTGGTTCGCCCACACGTCCGCAGAATGGGCTCCCCCCATTTTCGGGCCTGAGGCCCCGAAGTGCAAGCCCATGAACAGTACGGGCCTTTGCAAAAAATAAATGTTGATCCTGCCCCGGGACCGGATAATCTTTTCCCACGCATTGGCAGATTGCGAACCGGAAAGCTGTGAGATAATTCACTTTCAAAATACCTGTTGACAGGTTTTGAGCTTTGCGGGGAAAATGCGATCAGGCACAGGTTGTGTTTGGTACACGACCTCGATCGATCCGGTTGATCCGGTGAGAGGCAAATGCAGACATTGGTGGGATACATGAGGCTTGCGTAAGAGTCCACCGAGC
>JADGEP010000345.1 GCA_016744275.1 Candidatus Krumholzibacteriia bacterium
GGCAAGATCACTGGGCGCATCGACCTGCTCATTGAGTTGAAGCGCAACTTTGCCAAGTATCCGCTGATCAATGCCGAGGATATCATCCTCAATCTGGCCTAGGCTGCGTCTCGAAAAAAGCCCTCGGCCAGATGGTCGAGGGCTTTTTGTCTATCCGCGACTGATTGAGTTGGTCTCTACTTGATCTTCTTTCCCTTGTGACCGACCACTGCAGAGCGGCCCGGGGCCGTGAAATAACGGATGGGAAAGGTCAGATATTTCTCCGCCTTTTCTTCGATGATGATATCCGGCTGAACCTCATCGACCACCGGTTGAATGCTGTGCCGCTTCACGTTGCTGGTCCACACCCAGCGGGACTCGCTGAAGCTGCGGGCAAACCACGGCAGCAAGGCGTCGCCGTAGGAATCGCGCATGATCAGGGCCCGCGGCAAATCCAGGCCCTCCTGGCTGGCATGAATTGGGAAACGGTTGGCATTGGACGAGTATCGCGGACGAGGCAGATTCCGGATCGCCAATTCGTGCGGAAACGTCAGCGAAACCTGCGGTTCTTTTTCCGCCAGCCATCCTTCAAGGCCCAGCAACGCCGCTAGGTCACCGTCGGTTTTGGGAGTCCAACTCAAGGCCTCTTCGCTCAGCGTCAGAGGTGTGACACGGTCATCATATTGCCCGACAAAACGCGACAATTGCTGGGCCGCCACGAAGGCGCCCAGATCATTCCAATGCGAATCAATCTGATGATACAACGGGCCCAGTTCCCAACGCCGCTGGCGCAAGTGCTCTTTCAGATCCAGAATCTTCAGATCCGTTTCTGAACGCAAATAGTCGACGAACAGGTCAGCGCTGGTTCTTGCCGGCGGTGCGCCGACTCCGGTCGGCAGTTGTTCAGCATAGACCGACCATTTGTCCGGCACAATCACCACCATGTAGATGCGGCCCTGCTCGGCGAAATAGCGGTCGTTGTGTTCGAACTGCTCCTTCAGTTCGCGGAACAGGCGTTGATGATCGGGGGGCAGTTGGGCCAGGTGATTGCGCCGTGGATCGCCACCGCGCACGCCCTTACCATCGTAGAACAGCCAACCATCGCGGCCCGGCAATACCTGCGGCGCGCTCGAAGCATTGAAGATGCGGTAGTGAAACAGACTGTGCATGCGCACTAACAATCCTCGGAATCCGAAATGATCGTTGAACCACCCTTCGTAAGCGGCGGGTATTTCCGCCGCGGACATGCTCTTGAGATCCGGTAGGCTGGCCAGCTCCCGTTTTTCGTTCAAGGCCCCACCGCGATTCAGATCTGGCGCCAGGGTTGCCAACAGAGGCAGGCTGCAGACCACTATGAAGAGGACCGCAAATAGCAGGTTTGATTTTTTTCCGTGCGCCATCATCACCTCCCCAGGATCTAAAAACGAAAGTAAATAAACGGGTTATACGAGCCCGAGGCCAAGGTCATCGCCGAGATTACCAAGACGATCAGCAGCACCACATTTTTAGCACCGCCGTATATCAGGCTCGGCATCATCCCGGACCACCGCGCCAGCAGGCGGTCTTTGATGCGCAACATCCACGGCAGCAGGGGCAACGAAAAAGCACTGCCCAGCACCATGGCCGTCAGGACTTCGGGAGTCACCACCGTGCTCACCTGCACCGCACCCGGCTCCGCGGTGTTGAAGCCCGCCATGGCCCGGAAGAATTCTCCCATTTGCCCCAGTCCCGACGAACGAAAAACAACCCAACCCAGGTTCAATACCAAGTGCGTGTACCCGAGGCGGGCGATCAACGGCAAGCCACGCAATCGCGCTGCCAACCCCATCCGCTCCACGACCAGGAACAAGCCGTGGTACAGACCAAACAATACGTATCCGTAGTCGGCCCCATGCCACAGTCCGCACAGGAAAAACACCGTCACCAGGTTAAAGTAGACCCGCAACGAGCCCACGCGATCGCCGCCCAAGGGAAAGTACAGGTAGTCGCGGAACCAGCTCGAAAGCGAGATGTGCCACCGCCGCCAGAATTCCTGGATCGAGCCCGAGATGTATGGGTAGTTGAAATTCTCGGGAAAGTGGAAGCCAAGCATGCGGCCCAAACCAATGGCCATATCCGAATAGCCCGAAAAATCGAAATAGATCTGCAGCGAATAACCCAACACCCCCAACCAGGCCAACGGCGTGCTCAATTCGCCGCCGGACAGCGCAAAAATGCGATCGGTGGGCACGGCCATGGCGTTGGAAATGAGCACCTTCTTGGCCAAGCCCTGCGTGAAACGCACGCAACCGTAGCTGAAGCGTTCAGAGGTGACCACCCGCTGGCGCAATTCAGCGGCCACGTCGCGGTAGCGCACGATGGGACCAGCCACCAGCTGCGGAAACATGGTCACGTAGCAGGCAAAATCGAGCAAGCTGCGGGTCGGCTTCACCTGCCGACGATAGACGTCGATGGTATAAGACATGGACTGGAAGGTGTAAAAGCTGATGCCCAACGGCAACGACACCTGCAACAAACCGCGCACCGGGCCATCACCCAAACCGATCAATCCGGCCAGGCCCGTGAAGGCCTCGACCCCAAAATTGGCGTACTTGAAGAAGCCCAGAATAGACAGGTTCGCTACGATGGAAACGGTCAGGAAAGTCCGCCGCAAACCTTGGCGCTGGCTGCGGCCAATGACCTGGCCACTGACGTAATCGATGGTCGTGGAGGCCAGCATGACCAGGATCAGCCAGTTTTCACCCCAAAAATAGAACAGTAGGCTGGCCAACAGGATGTAAGCATTGCTCAGCCCAAAAAAGAAGCGCCGGGGGCGGCCATCGCCCAGAAACCGAGTGGGAGCAAAGACCGCCGCATACAGCGCCAAAAAGAGCGGCAGATAGAGGAACAAAAAAATCGGTGAACTGAAAACCATGCCGCCTAGTGCCCCGTCCCCCACATTTTTTCTCCAGCGGTGACAGGCACCAGGAGAATGTTGTCCAGGCCCGGCAAGGGGCAGGTCGCGTATTCGCTGAACACACAGGGCGGATTATAGGCGCGATTGAAATCAAGCACGACTTCGCCGTTGGGCGACGGTGGCTCGGTCGTCAGGAAGCGCCCCCCGGGATATGACCCCTTGCCATTGGTGGCGTCCCCGAAGACCACGAAGAGGCCTTCACCCGGATTGCCCGTGGGCTGTAAACGGTGGGTCAGACCGTCCAGCTCAAAAACCAAAATACCAGGTGTGGGTTCTGCGGCCACCTGACCCAGGACGTTGGCCACCCTGACTGTGCCCGGCTCGCCTTCCAGGCGCGCGACGATGCGCCAGGCTTTGTCCACTGGATAACGCTCGATGCCCTCAAAGTTTTGCAACACGGGCGCTTGGCGATCCTTCACCCGCAAGAAATACTTCTCTCCCCGCTGGATGACGTAAAAGACCAGCGACCCGACCGCGATCTGGTCCGGCCCACCCTGCCCATCGGTCTTCACAGCACCGCCTGCGAAGGCCCCCGCCTCGGCACCATCGACAAATGAAACCATCTCTATCCCGGCCGCCGGCTGGAGCTCCGCCTGGCCACCCGTCAACGTCAGCGTGCCCAAAGCTGCCGGCGCCACCGCGGCCATCACCACATCGCTATCGGGGCTAGAGCCCAGGATGTTGGCCCCCTGCCCCAGCGGGTGCAGCCCCACCAGCGACAGCCAACCGGTTTCACTGCGCAAGCGGTCGATACGCTCAGCATGCCAGGTGTCGACCTCCGCCTTGTAGACGAGATCCTCTTTCTCACCGCAGCCCATCAGGGTCACTAATCCGATCAGACAAAGGTTCAGCTGCCAGCGCAAGGAGTTGCTCATGATTTCACTTTCCAATCGGGTCAAGATTCCAATCGGGTCAAGATTTGGAGCGAAGACCAATCTTACACGACGTTGGAGAGGCAAAACAGAACAGATCCACCTCACCCGGCAGGCGCAAAAACCACCAAAATTTGGCAAGACAACTGGGCCTTTCGGGAAATCATGGGAAATCCTGCGCCCACGGCACGCGCATTGCCACAACCCTCCTTGGTATTTCCAATCCAGCGGTAGAACCCCTCCAGGGGCTCTTAACCGACCGGCTTCATGCTCTTTGCACGGCCGGACCCGACCGGCCCCATGCGCATTGCACGGCCGGACCGATCAGCCCACACAC
>JADGEP010000346.1 GCA_016744275.1 Candidatus Krumholzibacteriia bacterium
AAGAATCGCAAGTTGGTCGATTTCCACCGCACCATGGCCACCATCAACGGCAAGGCCAATACCATCGGTACGTACGAACTGTTCTATGGCGATTTCACCCGCCTGTTCAGCGCGCCCGAAGAGTACGAAAAAATCACGCCTGCCGATATTCAGCGCGTGGCCAAGGCCTACTTCCGCAAGGCCAACCGCACCGTTGGTGTTTTGGACGCCGATGAAGACACCGATGACATCGAAGTGGCCAGCACCGTTGGCGAAGGAGAAAGCCGATGAAAAACTTCGCAAAATCCACCGTGCTGGGGCTGCTTTTGGCCTTGCCCATCTTTGGCGCGGCAGTGGCCAACGCGGGCGGATACAGCCTGCCCGAGCACAAAAAAACCGTGTTGGATAATGGCCTGACGGTCGTCCTGATGGAACAGCATGAAGTGCCCCTGATTGACCTGCGGGTGATCATCGGCGGCGGCGCCATGGTTGATGGCCAACTGAGCGGTCTGGCGGGCCTGACCGCCGAAGCCTTGCGCTTTGGCGCCGGCGATCTCGACAAGCAAGAGCTTGATCACCAATTCGACTTCATCGGGGCCCAGGTCGGTTCGGGTTCCGGACGCGAATACAACCAACTGCAGGCCTCGTTTGCCGTCCGTGACCAGGACACCATGTTGCCCATCCTGAGCGACATGTTGCGGCGCCCCACATTTGATGGCGACGAGTTTACCAAATACCAACGCCGCCTCGTGGCCCAGCTTTCCCAGCAGAAGGAAAGCCCCCGCGCGGTCATCAACAATTATTTCCACAAGCTCATCCTGGACGACCACCCGTACGCGGCAGCGCCCGATGGCGACGCCACCTCGGTGGAAAAGGCGACCCGGAATGATCTTATCGGATACCACCAGACTTGGTATCAGCCGCAGAACATGATCATCTGTGTCGTCGGAGACTTCAAAGCCGGCGACATGCAGAAACGGATCGAAGCGCTCTTCGGCGACTGGGCCCGTGGCGACTCGGCCGTACCTGCGGTCGGCACTCTGCCGGTGCCCAACAAGGCCCGAGTCTTGTTGGTCGACAAAGCCGATGCCGGTGAGTCCACCTTCTACATCGGCGGCGCCGGTGTGGCGGTGACCAACCCCGATCGAGTGGGCCTGCAGGTCCTCAATACGATCCTCGGCGGCCGTTTCACTTCCTGGTTGAACGACGAATTGCGCGTGAATGCAGGCCTGACCTACGGCGCCCGCAGTGCGTTCCAGTCCTACGGTCAAGGCGGCCTCTTCCGCCTCTCGACTTTCACCCGCACCGCCACCACGGTCGAGGCCATCGATCTGGCCCTGAAGACCTACAGTCGGCTGTGGGAAAAAGGCATCGACGAAGAGACCCTGGCCAGCGCCAAGGCCTACGTGAAGGGGCAGTTCCCGCCGCGTTACGAAACCAGTGGCCAGTTGGCCGGCCTGCTGGGCCAGATGTACTTCTACGGCTACGGCCCCAGCTACATCAACGATTTCGAAGCCAACGTGAACAACCTGACGGTGGCCGAGACCAAGCGCCTGATCGCCGACTATTTCCCCCGGGAAAACCTGCAGTTCGTGATCATCGGCAAGGCCGACGACATCCGCGATCAGGTGAAGCAGTACGGTGAGTTGACGGAAGTTTCGATCCAGGCCAACGGATTCGCCTTTTGAGCACGGATGATCTGAAAGGCCGGTCAGTACTGCTGGCCGGATGTGGCGACATCGGCACGGGCCTCGGCGAGCGTTTGCGCGCTCGCGGGGCCCGGGTCGTGGGCCTGCGGCGTCATCCGGAAAACCTGCCGGATGGGTTTGAAAAAATGGCGGCGGATCTTGCCGACCCCACCTCTCTTTCGGTTCTAGGCGGCCAGCGCTTTGACCACGTGGTGGTCACCCTGACACCGACGGCGTACACAGACGAGGCCTACGCCCAAGCCTACGTCGACGGCTTGGCCAACTTGTTGCGCGCTTTGGACACCGCTCCGGGCTGCCTGTATTTTGTCTCGAGCACCAGCGTTTATCATCAGGACGACCACAAGTGGGTCGACGAAACCAGCCCCACTGAACCCACCATTTTTTCGGGCATCCGCACGCTGGAGGCCGAAAAGCTGGTTGCCGGCTGCGGCCACCCCTTCGTGAACGTGCGCTTTTCCGGGATTTATGGACCGGGACGCACCCGCCTGTTGGATCAGGTGCGCGAAGGCAAAGCCTGTGGCCCTCAAGACCGGCTCTACACCAACCGCATCCACCGCCTCGACGGCATCGGCTTCCTCGAACACCTGATCCTCATGGGCGAACGCGGCGACGACCGGCACGACCTCTACCTTGCCACGGACAGCCATTCCGCCACCATGTGGGATGTGCAAAGCTGGTTGGCCAGCAAACTGGGGCAGGACCCGTTCCAGCTCAAGACTGGCCCCGTGCCAGGACGCACCAGCAAGCGCTGCCGTAACGGCCGCCTGCGCGACTCCGGCTATCAGTTGATCCATCCCGATTTCATGAGTGGTTACGCCGAGTTGCTGCAGGACTGAAAAACCCCTCCCGGTGCATCCGGAAGGGGTTCGAGCAGTCTCAGCATTTGCCGCAGGTCAGCGCAGCGACGCCGACTTCTTGGCATTCATGCGCCAGATATCCGAGTCGTCCGGATGCGCATCCGCACCCTTCTCGATCAAGGCAATCACCGCCGCGGGGCTCAACGTCGGGTCCAGGGCGATCAACTTGCCCGCCGTATTGGCCACATTGGGCGAGGCCATCGAGGTGCCGGACATTTTCATGGTGCCGCCACCAGGCACGGTGCTTTCCACCTGGAAGCCGTTGGCGTAGACCTTGACGTTGCGGCCACCACTGGTGAATCCGGTCGGTTCGCCGGCCTGGTCCAAGGCACCGACGACCATCAGGTTGGGCAGGTCGTAGCTCGAAGGAATGGTCACGTCAAATTCCACGTCGTTGTCCGCGTTGCCGGCGGCGGCCACGAACAGGATTTCCGGCGAATCGGCAATGGACTGGCGCAGGCCATCACTGAGGATGTCGATCATCTGCCGGGCCATGCGCGCACGCTCTTCAGCGCTCTCGCCCACACCATTGGCCGCCAGGCTGCCCTCGATCTCCTTGAAGGACCAACCCCAACTCATGTTCACCACCCGCACGTCGTGCTGGCGGAAGTATGCCGTCGTGGCGACGTAGTCGGCCGCCAGGCGCTCGGCTGTGGCGACGGTCATGGCCTGAGGTTGCATGTGGTAGTCGAAGGTGATCCGCGCCGCGAGAATGCGGGCAAAGGGGTTGCCATTGGCAGCGATGCCCGCCACGTGGGTCCCGTGCATGTACAAGCCACCAAAGCTCAGGGTCGTGAGAAAGTCGCCCACTTCGGCAGATTCAATATTGGCCATTTTGCCTCGCACGGCGCTGGCTTCAGGGCTGTCCACGGCCGAGGTCATGTCCACGAAGCCCTGCATGTACTGGAACACGGCTTCCAACTTGCCGTCCTGATCACTCAACGGATGCAACAGATCCGGTGTCTTCTGGCCGTCCAGATCAAAAGCAATGCCATGCACGTCATCGACAAAGCCATTGCCGTCCGTATCGCTTCCATCCCACTTTTCGGAGGGGTTGACGAACATCTGGTCACCAAAAACCCCTGCATCCACGCCCGAATCCCAGATGCCGATCATGACAGGCGCCAGGTTCTGGTCTGCCGTCAGGGTCAACTCACGAGCCGGCCAAATGTTTTCTTTCTCCACGGCAAAGGTGTCGAGGTATTCGCCATAGACCTTGGCCACCACAGGGTTCAAGGCCAGGCGCTCATCAATGGCGTAACGGATGCCGATCAGGCCCATGGCCAAATCGCTGCTCAGTTCGCCCATGGCCGCCGCCGCCGGCTCCATCTGCGACTGCACCGCACCGCGCAGCAGATTTTCGCTGAGATATTCCGCGCGGGCCTTGCCGCTTTTGACATCGTCCTGCACCACTTCGTAGGGCAGAGCGAACAGGGCTGTTTTCAACTCCTGGCCAAACACTTCGGAAAATTCAGGCGTCCCGGCCTGCGCATCGGTCTTACCAACCGCAGCGATGTAGACCCGTGAGGCCAGGCCGTTCATCATCTGGGCCGCTTCCTTGTCTTCGAGAGCCAAGCCCGTGTCCAGGTACTTGAC
>JADGEP010000347.1 GCA_016744275.1 Candidatus Krumholzibacteriia bacterium
GTGCCGGTGGTGCGCTCGTACACCAGGGCCTGCACCAGCAGGTCGACGCGGTCGGCATCCCGGACGATGTGGGCCTCGGGGCTGGCCAGGTCTTCAAACTCTTGCCAAAGCGCCAACCACCGCGGTCCGAAATCGTGGCCCGCGAACAGCTCAGCAATTGCGAGCTGCTCGGCCTCGGCCTTGGCGCCCTTGGGCAACAGGCGCGAGCCACCGAGAGACAAGTCGCCGGTCACGCTTTCGGGCAAGTCGTGCATCACGGCCATGGACACCACTTTTTCGCGATCAAAATCGCCGGCGATCAGGTCCGTCAGCAGCAGCGCGATCAGTGAAACGCCGTGAGAATGATCGGCAACGCTCTCAAATTGCGGCACACCTTTGACGGCCCACCCGGTGCGCGGCGTGGTTTTCAGGCGGTTGGTGGCGAGAATGAGATCGAGCACGTTGTTGGTGTTCTTCATCGCGGATATTCCTGTTATCATTGGAGGGTGCAGTGACCATTCTCATTTAACATTGCTGAGCCTGATGCGCAAGAATGGAGTCCCATTGATTCGCCGCCTGTTGTTGACCTGTTTGGTTGTTATTGCCGTTGTCATTGCTGTGATCGGTGTCCTGCCCAATGACGCCGTGGCGGGCCGTATCGTGGCCCTTGGTGATTTGCACGGCGATTTGCCGGCGACCCGTGAGGCCTTGCGCCTCGGTGGCGCCATCGATGAATCCGACCATTGGATTGGCGGCGAATTGATCGTGGTGCAAACCGGCGACCAGTTGGATCGTGGTGATGATGAGCAGGAAATTCTGGAACTGTTGGCCCGCCTGCAAATCGAAGCCACGGCGGCCGGTGGCGCCTTGCATTTGCTCAACGGCAATCACGAACTGATGAACACACGGCTGGATTTTCGCTACATCACCGCAGGTGGTTTTGTCGATTTCCAGGATGCGGTGGAGATCGGCGAACCGGATTCGCTGGTGCTGGCTCACGAGCCGGATCAACAGGCCCGCGTGGCTGCGTTTCGGCCCGGCGGCCCGTATGCCAAAATGCTTGCCGAACGGCCGGTGGTGCTGATCATCGACGACAATGTTTTTGTTCATGGCGGAGTTCTGCCCATGCACCTGGAATATGGCCTGGATCGGATCAATGAAGAGGTCCGCGATTGGTTTTTGGGCCTGGGTGAGCCACCCGATTTCATCCACACCCGCAACAGCCCCACCTGGACACGCAAATATTCTGATGAAGTCGAGGCTGACGACTGCTTGCAACTGGCCGAAGTGCTCAATCGCCTGGGCGCCGCCCGCATGATCGTCGGGCACACGGTTCAGGACAATGGCATTGGCTCGTTCTGCGACGACCGCGTCTGGTGTATCGACGCGGGCATGTCGGAGTACTACGGCAGCCATATCGAGGTTCTGGAAATCGAGGATGACCAGATCCGGGTTTTGCGTTGATGGCCTCGGCTTTCTCCCGTTTTTTGAGGTCAAACGTTTGCAGGGAACTTCGATCAGCGAGATTTGTAAGTCCTACCGGTGTATACAGCCAAGGGGCGATGGGCCGTCGCCTGGGTTCGTGTGGGGTTGTTTGAACTAATAGGGGGAAGTCATGCACAACAAATCGTTCTTTCTTGCCGTGATACTTATTGTTTTAGCCGCGGTCACTGGTTGTTCCGATGACAACGAGCGCGAAGTCGTCATTGTCCACGACTCGATCGACACCTTGCTGCGAGACGACTCTTTCGAGTTTGAGCTATCCAACGGTGGGAGCCGAGTCCTGGCCAGCCAATTTGTTGTTCTCGACCAAACTGAGATTTCAGAGTTGGTCTGGACCGGGGTGTTGGATACAATTTGGGGTGGTGGGGCCAATGGGATCGTCAATGACGAGGCACTGTTCCGACTCACGATATACGGCAATGACGATGACGGAGTGGTGGGAGATCATCCCATTTTTGAATCGCTGGTTGTTGCTGGGGCCAAGGTCATTCCTGGAAATCTCGGTGGCAATCACCGCTTCTCCGAGTCTGGAGCGCATACTTTTTCGTACGATTTTGAGCCGGGGATTCGCTTGCAGCCCGGCAGATATTGGATGTCGATCGCTGGGGCCGGCGTCCTGAATGCGTACTTCTATTGGGCTGTGGAGGATGGCGGTGTAGGGGCTAACAATGGCCGGGGAGGAGCCGTGAGGCAGGATATTTCCCTCGACTGGCAACCGACAGGATTTGGTGATGAAATGACGGTGGCCAAGGGATTTAGCCTACGGCTTAAGGGATGGAAAACCAAATGACCTAGCTAGGGAGTTGTCGTTTTCTGTTGGAAAGCCGTTTGATTGATAGAAATCATGCATACTGACGCCTGTTTATCTCTAAGGAGAGTCCATGGACCCGGAAGTTGAACCCGCCGCGCCACCCTCACGCTTGGGCACGGGAGCCGAACGCCATGCCATGATCACGGCCATTGTGACCGCGGGTCTGGTTCTCGTAGGCGGTGTGCTGATCATGATCGGCTTTCGCCCGACCGGCGGCGCGGGTTTGACCGTCGGGTTGGTCACGCTGGCTGGGGCGTGGTTTGCCTGGAGTCGTTCACTGGGCAAGGTGCGCCGGCGCAAAAAACTGTTGGGCGAGACGTTTCCCGTGGAATGGGAAATGGTTCTGCAACAGGATGTGGCATTTTTCCGCGCTCTGTCTGAAGCCGAAAAGCTCCGTTTCCGCAATGAACTGAAGATCTTTCTGGGCGAAAAACTGATCACGGGCGTCCGGACGACCATCGATACGCGCACGAAAGTTTTGGTGGGCGCCAGCGCCGTCATCCCCATTTTCGGATTTCCCCAGTGGGAGTGGGATCAAATCAACGAGGTGCTGGTTTATCCCGCCCGGTTTGACCAGAATTTCAACCTGGGCGACAAAGGCGGCGGCCAGAATATCCTGGGCATGGTGGGCACCGGCGCCATGAACCGGATCATGATCCTGGTCAAACCGGACCTGATCCAGGGCTTCAAGAACGCAGCCGACAAACGCAATGTGGGTGTGCACGAATTTGCTCATCTGGTGGACAAGTCCGATGGCGTGATCGACGGTCTGCCGGCAGTGGGAATGTCCCGCGAAGCGACTGGGCCCTGGGTCGATCTGGTGCGCCGGAAAATGCAGGAAATCAGCGACCGCGAATCCGACATCAACACCTATGCATTGACCAACGAGGCGGAATTTTTCTCGGTGGTCAGTGAATACTTCTTCGAACGCCCAGACCTGATGGAGCGCAAACACCCTGAGCTGTTTGCGATGTTGCAGAAAGTGTTTCGCCAGGATCTCGGCAGTCGGCTACAGGACATCCGGCGAGAAATGAGCGGTGGGCAAAAGAAATTCGGGCGCAACTCGCCTTGTCCATGCGGGAGTGGGAAGAAGTTTAAGAAGTGTTGTTTGGACAAGATGTGAGCCCGATGGGCGGCCCTAGACTTGCTTGTTTTGGGGTGGCAGAGCGGTCATAGGCAACTTTTCAGAAGCTGTTGAATTTTGTCATCTAAAGCGGTATAATTTCATCTTGTTTCCACCATCCAGCTTAGACATCATCCTCCCAACAGGGGAGTCTGGGCCCATTTAGGGCCCTGAAGGAGTGCACCGTTTTGTTGATCCATCCATCTGCCCGCTTCGCAATTGTCTTGTTCGTAGCCTTAATTCTCTCATCCACTGCCTTCGCCACCACTGAAGTCCAAACCCTCACTCCCAGCGATGGCGCCGCCGATGACAACTTCGGCTCAGCCGTGGATGTTGACGGAGACACCGCTGTTGTCGGCGCTCCTTTTGCCGACATCGGCGGCTCTCTGGAACAAGGCGCCGTCTATATTTTTGTGCAGGATGGCGCTGGCCTGTGGCAGGAGACCAAAAAGATCACCGTGCCGGATGGCGCCCAATACGACCAGTTCGGTTTTTCCGTGGCGATCGACGGCGCCCGCATTGTGGTTGGCGCCGAAGAAGCAGCGGCCAATGGCAACTCCAGCGAAGGTGTGGCTTATGTCTTTGAACGCCACGAAGGCGGAGCCGACAACTGGGGTCAGGTGGCCAAGCTAATCGGCCCGTCGATTATTCAGAACCGGGCCGAATTTGGGCACGCTGTTGCCATCGAAGGAGACTTTGTGCTCGTTGGTGCACCTGGCGC
>JADGEP010000348.1 GCA_016744275.1 Candidatus Krumholzibacteriia bacterium
GGATGACTTCGAATCCCATGTCAACGACACTTTGGTGGCCGGAGATGGCCTTTGCGACGAAACGACGGTGCGCCGCATGGTTGAGGCGGGCCCAGACCTGATCGACCGGCTGGTGTCATACGGCGTGCCATTCAGTCGCGAAGAGTCCGGCAAAGAAGGCGCTTTCGAGTTGGGTCGTGAGGGAGGGCATTCCCGGCGCCGCGTCCTGCATTGCAAGGATTTGACCGGCCGTGAGATCGAAACCCACTTGTTGGCTGCCTGCACCGCCCATCCGAACATCACCCTCTACGAAGACCATATGGGCCTGGATCTGCTCAAGGGTCGTGATCTGGAATTGGAGGGGGCTCATGCCGAGCGGGTGATCGGCTGTGTGGTGCTGGACCGCCGCACTCTCACACGGCAGGTCTTTGTGGCCGATTCGGTGGTCTTGGCTACCGGAGGCTGCGGCAAGGTCTACCGTTATACGAGCAATCCCGACATCGCCACAGGCGACGGTTTGGCCATGGCTTATCGGGCTGAGGCCGAGGTGCGGAATCTGGAATTTGTCCAGTTTCATCCCACCTGTTTGTATCATTCCCGCGCCAAAAGCTTTCTGATCAGTGAAGCGGTTCGTGGCGAAGGGGCGGTGTTGACCAATCACAAACAGGAACAGTTCATGGCGCGGTACCACCCCATGGCCGACCTGGCGCCGCGCGATGTGGTGGCCCGCAGCATCGATCAGGAGATGAAGCTCAGTGGTGATCATTGCGCCTACCTGGATCTGCGCCATCTTGACCGCGAAAAAGTGGAGGAACGCTTTCCCCACCTGGTGAAGACATGCGCAAGATTTGGCGTCGACATGGCGGGCGAACCGGTGCCCGTGGTGCCGGCGGCCCACTACATGTGTGGCGGGGTGGCCGTCGATGGCGATGCCCGCTCTTCATTGCAGGGTTTGTACGCCATTGGAGAAGTGGCTTGCACGGGAATCCATGGGGCCAATCGCTTGGCGAGCAACAGCCTGCTGGAGGCCGTTTATTTTGCTTCACGGGCGGCAGCGGCCAGTGCCCTGGAGCCGGATGTCTTTGGCGGCGCCAGCCTGCGGGTGCCCTGGAACGCTCGCGGCACCGAAGACATGTCCCACCGCAGCCACGCCATGGTATTGGAGCACGACTGGGATCAGGTGCGCCGGGTGATGTGGGACTACGTGGGCATCGTGCGGGATCGTGACCGGTTGGACATTGCCCTCAGCCGCGTGCGCTCCATCCGGGCCACGGTGGAGGAGATGTACCAGGAAAGCGTAATCAATCCGGATGTGGTGGAGCTGCGCAATATTGCTCTGCTGGGTGAGTTGATCGTCCTGTGCGCCCGCAGTCGCGAAGAGAGCCGGGGATTGCACTACACCACGGACTATCCCTTAAAAGCCGAGACAATTGCCGACACCATCATACAGCGCGGCTGCAGCCTGGCCGGTGAAGTCAGTTGGGAACGCGATGGTCGGCATGAGTGAGAGTCCGTGGTATCAGGCCGCTTTTGGCGCCCACTACACCCTGCTGTATGCCCATCGAGACGAAGAGGAGGCCCGCCAGTGCCTGGCCCTGCTGCCCTCCTTGGCGCCTTTGAAAGGGCCCGTATTGGACTTGGGCTGTGGCGATGGGCGGCATTTGGAGCTTTTGCGGCAGGCGGAAATAACGGCCGTAGGCCTGGATCTGTCGTCCCACTTACTGGCCCTTGCGGCCGGTCGCCTGGACGGTGCCGCGCCGCTGGTGCAAGGAGACATGCGGCAGCTGCCCTTTAACGCCGGATCATTCGGAACGGTGCTGAGTTTGTTCACGGCCTTTGGCTATTTTGGTTCTCCGCCAGAGAATGCCGGACCGGTGCGCGAGGTGTCGCGCCTGCTGCGTCCGGGCGGCCATTGGTTTCTGGACTACTTTGATGGGGAACGGGTGCGGGCCGAACTGGGCGATGGCCGGGCCCACGTGCGCCGGCGCGAGTTGGGTTGCCTGCAGGTCGTGGAAACACGGCGGTATCATGCGGAGCGCAGGCAGGTCGTCAAGGATGTGGAGCTGAGTGCACTTGCCGGCCAGGAGAGAGAAGCAGCCGCGGTGGGCATCGGGCCTTCAGGTTTGATTTATGCAGAACAGGTGGCTGTGTTTGATTTGGACGAGTTGGAAGAAATGGCGGCGGAATCGGGCCTGATCCGGGTGGCGTCGGCCGGTGATTACTCCGGCGGAGCCCTGGGAAGCGGCAGCCGCTGGATATTGGCCTTTCGCAAGCAAGATGAGGGCGAAGCATGACCATTGGTCTGAAAACATGGGGACTGCTGGTGGAGCAGTTCCCGACCACGAGCCTCTTTGGAGCTTGGCTGCGCGGATTGCCTATTCCCGGTTCAAAAGGAGCCGCGGCGGAATGGGAATCGGCCCGGTCCAACCCGATGCCGCACAAGAAGGCGCCGTTGTGGCAAGTGCCCGAATTTGCAGCGCTCTTGCCGGCCGAGTTTCGCTCTTTACGTGAGGGGCCCTCAGTTGTCGTGACCGGACAACAACCGGGGTTTTTAGGCGGCCCGCTTTTGATTCTCTACAAAATTGCCACGGCGGTGGCGGTGGCCCAACAACGCACGGCGGCGGGCCTGCCGACCGTGCCGGTGTTCTGGTCCGGCGACGACGACGATGATCTGGCCGAAGGATTGTCCCCGGTGGGGTGGAGCGCGAGCGCTCGAAAAGTGTGGTCATCGCCTGCGCGTGCTCTGCTGAAAAATCCAGCCACTCAGCGCGGCATTTTGGCGGATCGTGGCAGCGACGAGTGGGCCGCGCCCCTAACGGAAATGTTTCAGGATGCGAATGATGCCTTGAGCGCGGATTTGCAGCAACTGTTGGCCGAAGCCACGGCGTCCGGGCTGAATTGGGGCGAAGGTCAACAGGAATTGGTGCAACGCATTTTTGCCGGCACCGGCCTGGTCATCATTCGGGGGAATGACTCCCGCCTGCACGAGACCGCTGCGCCTTTGTATGGTCACATGAGCGAACGCCTGGATGAGTTGGCGGCGTTGGTGCGTCGGCGCGGGTTGGAGTTGGAGGCCGCCGGATTTCAAGCACAGATCAACGACCGTTCTCTGCAACGGTCCATGTTCAGGGCCAAAGACGGACACCGGGAGTTCGCGGCAAGCTTTGAGGGTACTGATACGGGCGACCTGCGGCCCGGAGTGATGCTGCGCAGCCCGGTCCAGGACTGGTTGCTGCAACCGGCGGCGGTGGTGGTGGGACCGGGAGAATTGGCCTATTTGCGCCAGTTGGATCCCCTGTACGGGGCTCTGGATTTGCCGCGATCGCCACTGGTGCCCCGGTTATCAGGTTGGGTTCTGCCCGCGGGCGATCTGGACTCCGGGTTGACGGAATTGCTCGCTGCTTCAGAACCACCGGTGGCCGAAGACCTTGCCTTACAATGGGCAGACGAGATTGCCGATGTGGCGTCGGCGAAAATCACTGCCATTCTTCAGCAGGAGTTGCAATTGGAACCCGGGCGAGCGTCCGCCATGGCCGACAGCCGGGCCCGCCGTTTTCACAAGGGTGTGGCGGCGATGTTCCGGGACGAACAGCAACGTCAGGAGAACGAGCGCCTGGCCGCAGCTCCGCAATGGGTGTTGCCGGCTGGAAAACGGCAAGAAAGAAGCCTGGGCGTATTGAGTGCCATAGACCTTTGGGGTAGTGAATTTGTGGCTGTGGCCTTGGCAGCGGCCCAGCAGCATTTGGAGTTTGGCAATAGTGGCGCCTGGCAGGAAATGGCCATCACGGTGCCCGAAGGGACGGTTCTCAAGTGATCAACGAGAGCAAAAGCGGTTGCGATCTGCTCGTCATTTCGCCCCACACCGACGACGCGGAAATTGGTTTGGGCGGTACGATCCGGACCCTGGCTGATCGCGGCCGCCGGGTCTGGGCGGTGGATTTGACGCGGGGCGAATTGGGCACCAACGCCACCGCTGACGAGCGCTGGCAGGAAGCCGGTGCAGCGTCGCAGGTATTGGGCCTGACGGGCCGTCTGCAGTTTGAATTGCCGGACGGATTCATCAATCACGCCGACTGTGATCAGGTCGGTCAAGTGGTTGCTGTGTTGCGCCACCTGCGCCCGCGCTGGGTCGTGACGGCGCCCGACGCGGTACGGCAT
>JADGEP010000349.1 GCA_016744275.1 Candidatus Krumholzibacteriia bacterium
GTATGTGGCCGCGCCGGCAGACGAACACCCGGCCGGGCCCATCCTCATCCTGGCCGACCCCGAAGCCGCACCGGCATTGCAACGGCGCTATCCGGACCTGGACGCCCTGCCCGGCGCCCGAAATGAAGCAGCGAGAGTGGCCCGGGTTTGGACCGAAGCCCCGATTCTGATGGGGCGGGCCGCCACCAAGGATGCCTTGCTTGAGCGCTGGGAACAGTCTTCGCGATTGTACCTGGCCACCCATGTCGTGCGCGACCCCGAAGCGCCCTACCTCAGCTTTCTGCCTCTGGCTCCGGAAAATGCCGAAGGGCAATTGGAAGATTCCCTGCTGGAAGCCCGTGATATTCTGGGCGCTGATTTGCGCGGCTGCCGTCTGGTTGTTCTATCCGGATGTTCAAGCGGTTCGCCCTACGTGGCCGGCTCGCGCGTTGCACCAGGCCTGGGCGACGCCTTCCTGGATGCCGGATGTCGCACGACGGTGCAGACTTTCTGGCGGGTCGGCGATGAAATATCCATGGAATTGATGGGAGCGTTTGCCGACCGGGCGGCCGAAAGCAGCGGGCCCGACAACCTGGCCCGAGCCCTGCGTGGTGCCCGCACCAGCATCCGCAACAAGAGCCCTGAGTTGGGGCACCCATTCTATTGGGCGGCGTATCATTTGGTGACCACTGACCCGGGAAACTAGCGGACGATCAACCGCCCTTGCCGTAATTGGGCGCTTCCTTGGTGATCTGAATATCGTGCGGATGGCTTTCGGCCATGCCCGCGCCGGTGGCGCGCACCAGCACCGATTTTTCCTGGAAATCAGGAATGTCCGGGCACCCGCAATAGCCCATGCCGCTGCGCAACCCGCCCACCATCTGGTACAATACATCGCGGGCCCGCCCCTTGTAGGGCACTCGACCTTCGATGCCCTCGGGCACCAACTTTTCAGTCTCCACCACATCGCCCTGGAAGTAGCGGTCTTTGCTGCCCTGCTGCATGGCGCCCAACGACCCCATGCCCCGGTAGGTCTTGTAGACCCGGCCTTCGTAGAGCACTTTTTCGCCGGGCGATTCGTCGGTGCCGGCCAACAAGGAACCAGCCATGACACAATCGGCACCCACGGCAATGGCCTTGGCCACATCCCCGCTGTAGCGGATGCCGCCGTCGGCGATCAGAGGCACGCCATGCTGACGGGTGACCGCGGCGACGTCCATGATCGCCGTGATCTGGGGCACGCCTACACCGGCGACAATGCGGGTGGTGCAAATCGAGCCCGGCCCGATGCCCACCTTCACCGCGTCGGCGCCCGCTTCAATCAGTGCAGCGGCCGCTTCACCGGTGGCGATGTTGCCCGCCATGATCTGCGTCTCAGGGTGTTTCTGCTTGAGCGTGCGCACCATCTCGATGACGTTGCGGCTGTGTCCGTGGGCGGTGTCGACCACCAGCAGATCCACGCCTTTGTCGACCAGAAGCTCTGCCCGCAGGATCGTATCGGGGCCGACGCCAACGGCAGCTGCCACGCGCAGACGCCCTTTGGGATCCTTACACGAATGAGGATAGTCGAGCTTCTTTTGGATATCCTTGACCGTGATCAAGCCGCGCAGTTCGCCGGCGCCGTTGACCACGAGCAATTTTTCAATGCGGTGCTTGTGCAGGAGAGCTTTGGACTCTTCCAGGGTCGTGCCCTCCGGAACCGTGATCAGGTTCTCGGACGTCATCACCTCATGCACCAACCGAGAAGTGTCCCGCACAAACCGCAGGTCGCGATTGGTCAGGATGCCCACCAGCTTTTGCCCCTCGGTGATGGGTACGCCACTGATGCGGTAGTGCTTCATCAACTGCAGAGCCTCGTCGATGGTGCGGTCCGGCCCCAGGGTGATCGGCTTGGTGATCATGCCGGATTCTGAACGCTTGACCCGTTCAACCTCAGCCGCCTGTTGTCGGGGCTCCATATTCTTATGCACCACACCGATCCCGCCGGCGCGCGCCAGGGCAATGGCCATGTCGGCCTCGGTCACCGTATCCATGGCCGCCGAAAGAAAGGGGATTTGCAGCCGGATGCCCTTGGTCAGTTGGGCCGACGTGTCGATATCGGTGGGAATGACCTCGGAGTAGCCAGGCACCAGAAGGACGTCGTCAAAAGTCAGGGCTTCACGAAACGTTTTCCCCCAGCCGTCCTTGTTTTCGCTCATGCTACCTAGGCCTTCATGATGCCGATGAACGGCAGATTGCGGTATTTTTCGTCGTAGTCCAAGCCGTACCCGATGACAAATTCCTTGGGAATCTCGAAGCCCGCATAGTGCAGGGGCACATCCTTGATTCGCGCTGCTCTTTTGTCCAGCAGGGCCGCCACCCGGATGCTACGCGGGTTACGCGTCTGCAAGACTTCCATCAGGTTGGCAATCGTCAGGCCCGTATCAATGATGTCCTCGACCAGAATGATGTCCCGATCGGTGATGTTGGCCTTCAGGTCCTTTTCGATCTTCACCACGCCGGAACTTTGGGTGCCGCCGCCGTAGCTGCTGACAGCCATGAAGTCCACTTCGTGATCCACCGAAACACAGCGGGTCAAGTCGGCCAGGAAAGGGTAGGCGCCTTTGAGAATGCAGACAAAAATCGGCGTCGAGCCTTCGTAGGCGCGGCTGATCTCGTTGCCCAACTGGCGCACACGCAGCTGGATCTCATCGGAGGAAATCAGGATCCGTTCAATGAATGGGTAACGCTGCAGGTATTCCTGGTCGTCAAATGTCACGAGCGGCCTCCGGTATGGTTGTCGTTGGTCGTGCGGGGGATTTGTCTCCCGGCCGCCCGCAACTGGTCACGTTCACGGATGATGTTCTGGATCTTGGTCGCGATCAGATCGATGGCCACCTTGTTGTGCCCGCCCTCGGGAATGATCACGTGAGCATAACGCTTGCTCGGCAGGACAAACTGCAGGTGCATAGGCCGCACCACCGTCAGGTACTGCTCCATCACCGACTCCATCGTCCGGCCGCGCTTGGTCGTATCGCGCTTCATGCGCCGCAGCACCCGCTCATCGGCATCCACATCAACATACAGCCGGATGTCCATCAACTCGCGCAAGGCCCGCGACTCCAGCACCAAAATGCCCTCCACAAACACGATATCGGCCGGATGGCACGTATCGGTCTCGGCCTGCCGGCTGTGCAACGCATAGTCGTAGTGCGGCACTTCGACTGAATTTCCAGCATGCAATTGCCGCAAATGCTCAATCAGCAGCTTGGTCTCGAAGGCATTGGGATGGTCGTAGTTGATTTCAGCCCGCTGCTCCAGAGGCAGATGCGAGCTGTCATGATAATACGAGTCGTGGTGGATGATCTGAATCGTCTGGCCGGGGCACATTTCGCGCACGCGCATCGCCACGGTGGTCTTGCCGGAGCCCGAGCCGCCGGCGACACCGATGATGACAGGTGGGAGAGGTGCCAGATTTGCATCATTCATGGCCGTAAAATACCCGGCCCCTTCGGTCCTGTCAATTTTTCGTGTGGTAAAGTCGGCCAGCCGGCAAAATTGGGCCAAATGATCAGCCCCAGCTGCGGCAATCAATGGGCGCGCCGAAGCGATCAAATCCCAACAAATTGGGCCAGATCACAACTTCATCGCCCGTTGCAGCAGCAACTGGGCCATATCGGCCTGTTCAGGGTACGTCGTCGCCCGCCCCAGCAGATCCAATGCCTGTTCCTTTTCGCCCAACTCCAAGGCACAGTACCCTTGCATCAGCCAGGCCCGGCCAGAGTCGTCCTGATCGGCGATGCGACTGAATGCGTCCAGGGCCGAGGCGTAGTCCTGTCGCAGATAGTGGATGTCTCCCATCAGCGACCACAGACGGGGCGTTTCTTCATGGGCCAAAGCCTCTTGCAAGACAGTCAATGCCTTTTCGGACTCGTGAGCCGCCACCAGTGCCGACCCCAAGCGTTCGTAGTCGGCACTGCTGCGTTCTTCGGCGAGCCCCACTGCGTATTGGCGGCTGGCCAGATAAGGCACGCCCGACACGAGATACAAGTCCCCCAGTTGCTTGAGTTCTTCCGGTGTCAATTGCCGCAGATAGCCCACCACACTGAGCGCGACTGCCGCCTCGCGAAACCGGCTTTGGCCCGCTTCGTGTTGATAGCTGAGGTACCAGG
>JADGEP010000034.1 GCA_016744275.1 Candidatus Krumholzibacteriia bacterium
CGGTGATCCTGGCGGCAGGCATGGCCTCGGCGGCAATGAAGGGGTCGGCCGATGTGGTCAAGGCCAGTGCGGCGACTTCAGTGGTGACGGGCACTGCCGGTGAGCGGGTCGAATTCGCCATCGAGCTGGACATCAGCAAGACGTGGCACATTTATGCCCACGGCGACAGCAATTTCATTGGCGTGGACCTGACTCCCGCCGAGAGCTTTCCCCTGAAAAAGATGGAAGCCGAATACCCGCATGGCCACAAAGGCGAATTCTTTGGCGAGACGGTGTACATGATTGACGGCACCAGCCAGATCAAGGCTTCGGCCCTGATTCCCGCCGACCTGGCCAAGGGCGAACACGCGTTGGAATTTGGCGTCACGGTGCAAGCTTGCGATGACAAGACCTGCCTGGCGCCCATCGATTTGCCGGTGACCGTGAAACTGAAGGTGCAGTAGTTTGAAAGAGGGGGACGAAGCCATGAAAACCATCTACTTGGGCAATCTGCCCGTTGAGGCGACCGAGGCTGAGGTGTCGGTATTGTTTGGGCAACACGGCGAGGTGCAGAACGTGAGCCTGGTCAAGGACCTGACAACCGGCAAACCTCGCGGTTTTGGCTTTGTGGAGATGCCTTTGGAGGACGCCGAACGAGCCATAGAGGCCCTCGACGGTTTCGACTACAAGGGCCGCTACCTGCGGGTGAATGAAGCCCGCGATCGGGGTGCAAGGCCGCCGCGGCGATCCTGGTAGCAGGCGTTCCTGATCGATCCAATGAAACGACTCGAAAGAGGGGCTGCTAACGCGGCCCCTTTTGCGTGCTGAAGCCCATGATGATGCCCAGCACCACTGACCACACCGCAGCCAGGCCCACCTGGTAGTCCAGGGGCAGGCTGAAGGTCAACGTGTGGGCGGGAACCCAGAACCACAGCAGGGTCCACCAGGCCTTTTGGATGCCTGCGAATCCCTTGCGGCGCAGAATCATATTGTCGGTCATCCGGTGGAAGGCCATCATCTGCGGCCCGAACAGAACATTGGTGAAGACCGATATCGAGAGCGCTCGGCCCAGCCCCGAGCCGCAGAATGCCGGCAACAGATGATGATCGACCAGGGCGGCGGTGAAGCCCTTCATGCCGGCAAATCCGTATTTGATGATGACGCCCAACACGGCCCAGCCCAGCATCTTGGCCAGCAACTGCGGCACGGTGCAGGGCAATCCTGGGCGGCGGGTGACAAGTAAATGGCTGAGGACTTCACCCAGTGTGCCCAGCAGGGCAAACTGGACAGCGGCGGCGAAGAGCGGATTGGCAGCGACCCAGGCGGTGTACGTTTCCATGGCTGATCCCTGTTGGAGTTGGGCTCAAAATTGGGGCCTGTTCGCGCCGGGGGCAAGGCCAGTCACTGGCAAATTCACGGTTTCATCGGGACAGAAGTGGTTTAGAATGCAGCCGGATTCCCGATTCTCTTTTTTCTCCAGCGAGGAAGCCCGCATGGTCCAGTTCTCCGACATTCAAGAGGCCGCCGGACGCATTGCCGACAAGGTGCACCGCACGCCGGTTTTGACCTGTGCGACCATCGACGCCATGGCTGGCGCGCGGCTGTATTTCAAGTGCGAGAATCTGCAGAAAGTGGGCGCATTCAAAATGCGCGGTGCCACCAATGCGGTCTTTTCTTTGCCCGATAATGAAGCGGCCAAAGGGGTGGCGACCCATTCATCGGGCAATCACGCCCAGGCTTTGGCCCTGGCGGCCCGGCTGCGAGGTGTGCCGGCCTACGTGGTGATGCCCAGCAGCGCGCCGGCGGTCAAGCGCTCGGCGGTGGCAGATTATGGAGCCGAGATCATCACCTGCGAGCCGAACCTTGCGGCGCGTGAATCAACCTTGGCCGAGGTTGTCAATCGCACTGGTGCGGTCTTTGTGCACCCTTATGACAACGACAACATCATTGCCGGCCAGGGCACCGCGGCGCTGGAACTGCTGACGGACCACCCGGGCCTTGACGTGGTTATGGCGCCGGTGGGCGGCGGCGGACTGCTTGCGGGCACCGCCCTGGCGACCCGGGCCTTGGCACCGGCCGCTGATATCATCGCCGCCGAACCTCAAGGCGCCGACGATGCGCATCGCTCGCTGGCGGCTGGGCACATCATCCCCTGCGAAGCGCCCAAGACGGTGGCCGATGGTTTGCTGACCAGCCTGGGGGTTCGCAATTTTCCCATCATTCAGGAGCACGTGCGCGAAATCTGGTTGGCCGATGATCCGGCCATCGTGGCGGCCATGCGGTTGGTGTGGGAGCGCATGAAGATCATCATCGAGCCGTCTTCAGCGGTGTGCCTGGCGGCGGTATTGGCGCGGCCGGAGCGGGTGTCGGGCCAGCGCATCGGCATGATTCTTTCAGGCGGTAATGTTGATCTGGAGCGGTTGCCGTGGTAAAAACTGGTGGTGACCACCAATGGTAAGGAAATCAGAACCATGATCAGATACACGATGTTGATGGCCTGGCTGCTGGCTGTTTTCGCTGGCACTGCCTTGGCCGAAACCGAGGCCCCGCTGCGCCCGTGCGCGGAACCGGAGGCGCGCCAGTTTGACTTCTGGGTCGGGCAATGGGAGGTGCACGCCAAGGGCAAGGTTGTGGGCCACAACCGGATCAGCCTCATCCAGGACGGATGCACGCTTCTGGAAGAATACGACACCCGGCCCGGCCCCTACGAAGGCAAGAGCTTCAACTACTACGACCCGGCAGCGGGAAAATGGCACCAGGTCTGGACTGACAACAGCGGTTTGCGTCTGCACCTCGAGGGCGGCTTTGCCGATGGCCAGATGGTGATGTCCGGCGAACGTTTGCAAGGTAAAGAACCCGTGATTGATCGCATCACCTGGACCGACAATCCGGACGATACGGTGCGGCAGGAATGGGAAGTGTCCCGTGACGGAGGCACCACCTGGCAGCGCATTTTTGATGGCCTATACAAACCCGACCAGACAACCCGATAGCAGGAGCCCCGATGAGTCATGTCTATTCGATCACCGTTCGTGGATTCCACTGCGACTTGTACCAACACGTGAACAACGCCCGGTACCTTGAGTTTTTGGAAGAGGCCCGTTGGTCCTATACCGAAGAGTCGCCTGAACTGATGGCCCTCAAAAGCAAAGGGTTGGGCTTCATCATTGCCGAGATCAACATCGTCTACAAACGGCCGGCAGCATTGGGTGATGTGGTGGAGATCCATTCGGCGATGGCGGGATTCCAGAGCAAGCGGGCCATCATGAAACAGCAGGTGCGCCATCAGGGCAACGGCAAGGTCGTGGCTGATGCGCAAGTGACTTTCGCCATCATTGATTTGAAAACCGGACGCGCCGTACCCATGGATGACGAAATGCGCAGTTGGTTCGACAACCCTGAAGAGGCCCCGGCGTGATCGGCAGCCCCAGGTGGCGGCAACGCCTGGCAGCCCTGGGGCCCGGCGTGCTCTTTGCGGGCGCAGCCATCGGAGTTTCGCATCTGGTGCAAAGCACGCGCGCGGGAGCCGGCTACGGATTCGAATTGCTGTGGGCGGTCTTGTTGGTATTGCTGTGCAAGTACCCGTTTTTTGAGCACGCCCACCGCTACACCGTGGCCACCGGAGAGAGCCTCTTGCAGGGATACGCCCGGCTCGGGCGTTGGGCTCTGGGGGCCTTCATGCTGGTGATCATCGGCAGTGCGTTCATCACCACTGCGGCGGTGACCGTGGTGACCGCCGGATTGATGGGCGCCCTGCTGAATGTGGAGCTTTCCCTGACCGTTCTGAGCGCCATCCTGCTGGTGATCATTCTCGGCTTGTTGGCCCTGGGGCACTACCGGTTGCTGGACCGCACCATGAAAGTGATGGTACTGGTGCTGGGCGTGCTGACGCTGGTAGCGGTGGCCATGGCCTTTGCCCACGGCCCGGCGGGCGACCCGCAATACATTTCGCCCCACATCTGGTCCGTGGGCGGAGTGACATTCCTGCTGGCCCTGATGGGGTGGATGCCCGCGCCTTTGGACATCGGAGTATTCGCTTCGTTGTGGGTCCTGGAAAAAGACAAGGAAACGGCGGCCGCGACAACCATGGACGGCGCTCGCTTCGATTTTCACGTCGGCTACTTTGCGGCGACCATCCTGGCAGTCGCCTTTCTCAGTTTTGGGGCCCTGGTCATGCACGGCACGGGCGCCGAAATGCCAGCCTCGGGCACGGCCTTTGCCCGCCAATTGGTCGACATGTACAGCTCGGCCCTGGGCTCTTGGAGCCGCTGGATCATCTCACTGGTGGCATTCATCACGATGTTCTCGACCACCCTCACCGTGGTCGACGGCTTTTCCCGCACTCTGGACCGGGGCTTGAGCCTGTTGTCCAGTGGCCCGGTGGGGCCGGGCGTGGTCCCGCGTGCCAGCCGCTATGCCCTGCTTTTGGTGGCGGTCTCCTTGGCGATCATCGCTTTTTTCATGAGCAACATGAAGGCCCTGGTCGACGTGGTGACCGTATTGGCTTTCCTGACGGCCCCCTTGGTGGCGGTGTTGAACTTTCTGGTCGTGCGCGCGCCCCACGTGCCGGACGAACACCGGCCGGGCCCATGGCTGACGGCGCTCAGCTGGGTGGGCATGGTTTTTCTGGCCGGATTCGGACTGGTCTGGATCTGGATCAGGTGGCTTCACTAGTCAGCGGAGTATCGGGCAGGTTGGACCATTCTCCCATGGACGCGTCGTACAGGCGGTGGCTCGGAAACCCGAGCAACTCCAGAACAAACTGAGCGAACGCAGCCCGGATGCCGGATTGGCAATAGGTCACGATGGTGCGGTCACGCCTGAAGCCGGCCTGGGTGAGAGCGGCGATCAACTCGGCTTCCGTTTTCATCTGCCGCGGTTCGCCTTCGAGATCGTCACCGGTCAGCAAGTCGGTCCAGGGCAGATGCAAGGCTCCCGGAATGTGCCCTTGACGCACGTTGTCCGTCTCTTCGGTGCCGTCGTATTCTTCAGGACGACGGGTGTCCCAGACTTGAACCTCAGGGGCCCGATGGACCTCCCGCAATTCTTCCAGTCCCACAAATAAAGAGGGCCGCGGATTCATTTCAATATCGGTGCCGGGGCTCGCCTCAGTGATGCGGGTGGAAACAGCGTAGCCCCGATCAACCCACGTATTCCACCCGCCATCCAGGACACTGATGTTGTGCACGCCGTAGTAGCGGCACACGGCCCAAAAACGGGCCGCAAAGAGGCCGTGCATTTCATCGCAGACGACATAGTGGCGATCCCGCTGCAGCCCCAGGGCAAAACAGGTGTCGGCAAATTCGTCGGGTCCCATCACGTATTGGGTTTTCTCTTCGCCTTCAAAATGTTTGAAATGGGGGTGGCAAGGCATGCACAGGGCGCCGGGAATGTGCCCCTTCAAATGAGAACCGGGGATCCAGTCATTCTCAATGACCTGGATCCCCGGCATATCGAGGTTGTCACGCAACCACTCCGCAGTGACGAGCGGGCTGACAACCAACGGTTCGCTCATCAGCGACCTTCGTTCCCATGCTCCAGTTGATCAAAAGCTTCGCGCATGCCCGCTTGCAGGGCGTTCACGTCCGCTTCAGACCAGTCGGCGGGCTCTTCACGGATGAACGAGGTCTTGTCGACCCGGTTGTCGAAGCGGCCCAACGGCAGGAAGTAGGTCTGGCCATCGCGTTCGATCTTCACGCTGTCGTCCTTGCCGGATGTCGACAGCAGGTGGGCCATGTCGCACACGCCATAGTCGCCGTACATGACCGCCAGCGGCACACCGTGATGCAGGATGCTGCCGGGGTCGTTGGGGTCGGTGCGCGCCGCATTCTTGCGCCGGCTCTCTTCGGGCTCGACCCAGATGTACAGGATGCTGCTCTTGGCCAGGATGGAGCTGCTCAACTGGGTCAGGCTGCCCTGGTAGCCAAACGGATGAGGCACCGGCATGCTCTGGCCGTCGGCACAGCCGCGGGCGAACTCGATGACGACCGTCTTGCCTTCCATGGAGTCGGGCACCTCGGCCACCTTGTCGTCAAGTTGATGACCGCTTGGCCACCAGCGCGCACACGGGCCGCGTCGATGCGGTCAAAGAGCCACAGGGCCGCCGACTCGGGAGCCGGGCGATTCTGATTCACCAGGTCATCGTAATCCTCGTTGATCAACTCGATGAGAGTCAACCAATCCACTGGATCGCGGAACGGAAGCGCGGGGGAGATGAAGAACATGCCCTCGTGTCCGCGGGCGGTCAATTCATCACTGACACGGCGCATGATGTGCACGTAGGGGAAGTCGTCCAGCTGGACGGTGTGGCCGAGGCCGAACTGGTCGTGGCATTGCTCGGGGCTGAGGTTGGCCAGGTAACGGCGGGCCTCGGATTTGCCACTGGCGGGCAACGCCAGCAGGAGCAGAACGTCAATGTGTTTGGACATGGGTCGGTTCCTTTCAAAACGGTCGGTGGCAGCCTGGACACGGATTGGATGCGCCCAATAGTCCAGATGCTCACCGGAGCTGCAGGGGTTCAGAGTTCAAGCTCATTGGATGGAGCAATTATTCCCGTCTGCTAACAAATAGTCAAGAATTGTCGCTGGAATTCGAATCCGGCGGTCCGGGCCGTTCCTGAGGCCGCTTTTGCCAAAGCCGAACCCCGCCAACTCGTGTATCATGTGCAAAATCCATCTCCCCTGAGGACTCTGCGTGAACGACGACCGGACCATCAACCTCAATCCAGACGACGAGTTGCCTACCCAGCCCTCGGTGGACAGCTCTGTGGAGGACCCCTCGGCAGAGGGCGAGTTGGGACAAATCGGGCCCTACCGCTTGTTGCGCCAGATCGGCGAAGGCGGCATGGGGTTGGTTTACGAAGCGGAGCAGCTCGAGCCCATCCGGCGTAAAGTGGCCTTGAAAATGGTCAAACGCGGGTTGGATACCGAAGAATTCATCGCCCGGTTTGAATCGGAACGCCAGGCCCTCGCCATGATGGATCACCCCAGCATCGCGCGGGTTTTCGACGCCGGGGCCACCGAGCAGGGCCGCCCCTACTTCGTCATGGAATACGTCGACGGCGTGCCCCTCAATGAATACTGCGACGAAGGCCGGATGCCGGTGCGCGAACGCCTCGAGCTGTTCATGCTCGTTTGTGAAGGCGTGCAGCATGCTCATCAGAAAGCGATCATCCACCGGGATTTGAAACCCTCCAACGTGATGGTGACCGTTGTCGGCGGCCAGCCCATGCCCAAGATCATCGATTTTGGGGTGGCCAAGGCCATGGACACCACGATGTTCGACAATACGATGACCACCAGCGTGGGCCAGTTGGTGGGCACGCCGGAGTACATGAGCCCCGAACAGGCCGACATGGATGGCGGCGGCATCGATACCCGCACCGATGTTTACGCCTTGGGTGTGCTGCTTTACGAATTGTTGGTGGGCAAACTGCCTTTCACTTCGGTTGAATTGAAAGAATTGGGCTTCCAGGAAGTGCTGCGCACCATCAAGGAAGTCGAGCCGCCCAAGCCCAGCACGCGCCTGGGCACCATCGCCAAACGGGCCGGAAGCGAAATTGCGGACCTGTCAGACAACAGGCGCACCGACGCGACCCACTTGCGGCGATCCTTGAAGGGCGACCTTGATTGGATCACGATGAAGGCCCTCGAAAAAGAACGCAGCCGGCGCTACGAAACCGCCAACGCGCTGTCGTTGGATATCGGGCGCCATTTGACGGATCGACCGGTGGTGGCTGGTCCGCCGTCAACAACCTATCGCATGCAGAAATTCGTGCGCCGCAACCGCACCGGCGTGGTGGCCAGCGGGGTTTTACTGGTGGCCGTTTTGGCGGGCATTCTGGGCACCACCACCGGCATGATCCGGGCGGTTCGGGCTGAAAAACAGGCCCGGATTGAGGCGGAGGCGGCGCGTCAGGTGTCCGACTTTTTGGTGGACCTGTTTGAAGTGTCGGATCCGGGACAGGCGCGCGGCAACTCCATCACGGCGCGGGAAATTCTGGACGCGGGTGCGGGGCGCATCGAAGACGAATTGACCGACCAGCCCCTGACTCAGGCCCACCTGATGAATACCATCGGCAAGGTGTACCGCAATCTGGGTTTGTACGAAGAGGCGGGCCCCCAGTTGGAAGCCGCTTTGGCTTTGCGCCTGGCGCAACCGGAAACCGACCGGCGGGATCTGGCCGTCAGTTTGGTGGAGCTGGGTGATTTGTACATGCAGGTGGCGCGTTACGACGAAGCAGAAAAGATGCTGAACGACGCCCTGGAGTTGATGCGCGGCACCGAACTGGAAAACAGCCTGGAGGTGGCGCAAAGCCTGCACGATTTGGCCAGCGTGCAGCGGCGGTTGGGTCATTATGACAAAGCCGAGCCGTTGTATTTGCGCGCGCGGGATATCCGCATCGCGCGGTTGGGGCCTCAGGATCCCGAAGTTGCCCGCAGTTACAATAGCCTGGCAATCCTGAATTGGAATCGGGCGCAGTACGATGAAGCCGAGGCCCTGTACCGGCAATCATTGGCACTCTGGGAAGCGGCCTATGGCTCGGACCACGCCGATGTGGCCAAGGGTTTGAATAATCTGGCCTTGCTGCACCACCACCTGGACCGCTATGACGAGGCCAAGCCGCTCTATGAAAGAGCCATCACGATCTACGAAAAAGTCCTGGGACCGGATCATCCGCGATTGGCGGTGGCCATCAACAATTTGGCGCTGGTCCATTTTGAATCGGGAGAATACGGACCCGCCGAGCCCCTTTATCGCCGGGCCTTGGATATCCGGCAACGGGTGTTGGGCCCAGACCATCCGGATGTGGCCCAGACGCTCAACAATCTGGGCAATCTCAATCGGGAGCGTGGCGACTTTGCGGCGGCGGATGATTTTTACGGCCGCGCCTTGGCCATCCGGGAAAAAGTATTGGGCGCGGGTCATCCGGACTACGCCTGGACGGTGCGGGACATTGCCCTTTTGTTGAGCAAGCGCGGGCAACTGGCCCAGGCCGCGTTCGAATTTGAGCGGGCCATCGTCATTTTCAGCGAAGCGCTGGGGGCGGAGCACCCCGATTTGTCTGAAGTTCTGCCGGGGTACGCCGACGCGCTGACTGCCCTGGGGCAAACTGCCCGGGCCGACTCGGTACGTGTGGTGGCCTTATCGCTGAAGCCGGAAAGCCCCTGACCTGCCGGACACGAGAATTCCTTGTTTGCGAAAACACCCACGAAATGACTATGTATTGCATGGCTGTATTCAATTAACCGGAGGAATGCCATGCGTCGGTTGTCCCTTGTTGTGTGTTTGCTCGTTTTTGTGAACTCTGGCTGCAGTGAGGACAACCCCACACCTCCACCGCCGCCGGTGCCGGTGATCACCGGGGAAATGGTCCTGATTGCTGCGGGCAGCTTCACCATGGGCGCGGCTGAGGAAGAGATCGGCTACCTGGGCGATGAGACCCAACATCCGGTCACGCTGACCCGCGATTTTTCCATGTTCTCCACTGAAGTGACCAACCAGCAGTACGCCGAATTGGCCCAATGGGCATTGGACAACGGGCACTGCACGGTGGAAGGAACCCGCATTTTCGACAATCTTGATGGGTCGGATTTGTGGCTGTTGGACATGGACGATGACGAAGATTGTGAGATCTCCTTTATCGATTCCCAATTTGTGGTCGATGCCGGCATGGAAAATCATCCGGTGGTTGAAGTGCTTTGGCACGGGGCGGCAGCCTATTGTGATTGGCTGAGTTTGAAAGAGGGTTTGCCGCGGGCTTACGACCACACGGATCCCAACTCCTGGCTGTGCAACGCCGGAGAGCCCTACGGTGCGCAGGGTTATCGCCTGCCAACCGAAGCGGAGTGGGAATTTGCGTGCCGGGCCGGATCTGCCACGGCTTTTACCGATGGCCCCATTACGGAAATCGGCTGTGGAGATGAACCCTCGCTGATGGATGCCGGTTGGTACTGCGGAAATTCCGACGGATGGACCCATCCGGTGGCGACTCTGGAAGCCAATGCTCTGGGCCTTTATGACATGCATGGCAATGTCTGGGAATGGTGCAACGACTGGTACCACAACCAATACGCCTCTGAAGTGGTGGACCCGGTGGGGCCGCCGCCCGGCTGGTATAAAGTCTTGCGAGGTGGGGGCTGGAGCGATCTGGCCCGACGTTGCCGCTCGGCTTCCCGCCGCAACCCCAGTCCGCACAAAGGGGTTAATGGGCGGCATGGGTTCAGATATGTGGTGACAGCACCCTAGTGGTGATCTCAGAGATGTTCTTATGGGCCCGGCAGTATGCCGGGCCTTTGTTGTTTCCAGCGGGTATCCAATTCCCTTGAAACAACTTACAACGAAAATCAATATCAAAATTGTCCCCTTTCCGGGAAAGGAAAATACCTGTGGCACCAGAACGGTCCTGTTTATTTTTTATCGAGGCTTGGAAGGGGAGTGCGTTTTTAAAGCCATGACAAAAATTTAACATATTTTCGAGATATCTTATTCAATTAGTGGGAGTTAGGAGAGCGAGAATATGGATGCAAAATCTCGCAACTGCATTTGAAAAACACGTCTTAGATGGGTTGTCACGAATATGTCTCAATAATTGCTTTTATAATCCCATAGAAATTGTAGGTTTTGCCCATGGCAGCCAGAGATCGAATCATCGCTCTCGTTCCACCCGAATTGCCACTGTCCCGAAAGGACAATCATGAAACTCACGAATCTCGCACTTTTGATTCTCTTAGTGGGACTGGTCGCAATGACCGGTTGTTCCGATGAAGACGACCCCGTTAATGTCGATCCGCCAGAATTGGCTTTTGCCGGTGCTGACGCGTGCGCGTCCTGCCATTCCGAAAAGCATGACCAATGGTCCCATTCCGGCCATCCCTACAAATTGGTGGCCATCACCGACGACACAGCTCCGGTGGGCGGATTCCCCATTCCTTCGGCCTTTGCCAGCAATACGACCAATCCCCCGGCCGGCACGACATGGAGTGATTTCTCCTACACCATCGGTGGCTACGGTTGGAAAATGCGCTGGATCCAGACCGACGGCTACATCTACACGCCGGCTTCGGGCCAAAACCAGTTCAACTTCGAAGGCGGAACAGACGGAACCTGGGGCAACTACCACGCCGGTGAACTCAAGCCCTACAACTGTGGTTCCTGCCACACTACCGGTTGGGTCGACTCCGACGATGGCATCGCTGCCAACAACCAAGGTGGTATGGAAGGCCTGCTGGGCACGTTCTTCGCCGGTGGCATCACCTGTGAGAAATGCCACGGCATGGGCAGCCAGCACGTCTTTGAGCCTGCCAGTTACGACATGGTCATCGACGATTCTTCGGAATTCTGCGGCAAATGCCACACCCGTGGTGGCGACAATGGCATCAGCCCGGGTGAAACCATCATCGAAGCCAGCGGCGGCTTCATCAAGCACCACGAGCAGTACGACGAGTGGTACGCCTCGCCTCACAACGTGTCCTACGGTCCTGGTTGCAACGACTGCCACGACTCTCACGCTTCGGTCAAATACGACGCCACCGCGCCTGGTGAAGGTGTCAGCACGACCGTCAATTGCGTGAGCTGCCACGTGACCGGTTCCCACGCCAACATTGCCTCGACCACTCATGGTTATGGCTCGACCTGCGTGGATTGCCACATGCCGGATGCTTCCAAGAGCGCCATTGCCAACAACATTCATGACGGTGACATCAGCACCCACTTGTGGACGATCAATACTTCGGTCAACGGCAAGGCTGACATGTTCACTCCCGACGGCACGGCCGTAGCGCTGGACGCCAACAACAAGGGTGCCATCACCTTGGACTTCGCCTGCTACAGCTGCCACAACGACCCTGCCGGTAACGGTGGCGGTGGCTCGACCAAGACCATGGCGGAATTGGCTGCCCGTGCGGCGACCATCCACACGCTGGTTCCGGGTACGATTGTCAAAAACTAGTTCTGCTTCAGAACGACAGAAGGCTGCGGGATTGTCCCGCAGCCTTTTTTTATTCTTGTGGGGGTGCGGTCGGTAACGTTGAAATCTTTCTCGAAAATCGAATGTTTTTATTCAAAACTGCTAAGGAATACTGTATCGGTGCCGAATTGATAAGGAAATCCCATAACTGAATGCCTCTGGTATTCGTTCTCGTCAGCCCTGGAGTTTCCGATGTTTGTCATGCGTTCCTTCAAAGCCAAGCTCGTTCTCGGTGGAATTGTTCTGTCGGCATTGCCGCTCTTGGTGGTCATGGGCATGACCTACAAGAATCAACGTCTCACTGCCGATTTGGCCGCCGTTGAGTGCACAAAAATGGGAATCGAAAACCTGGACCACATTGCCACCGGGGTCTACAACCTGTGTGCTGTGGAACAGACATCGTTCCCCGATGGAGAAAAGCCCGACGAGTTGAGCGCTGGAATGGTGGCCATCAAGCAAGCCATCATGGATATCAAAATTGCGGAAACCGGGTACGTTTTTGTGCTCGATAGCAAAGGCAACTACATCGTCTCTGCCGGTGGCAAGCGCAACGGTGAGAACATCTGGCAAGCTATGGATGCGGACGGCGTGCTGTTCATTCAGGAATTGATCGGCAAAGCCACCCGGGCCGGAGACGGAATCCTTGTGGAGCAAAACTACCCGTGGCGTAACAAGGGTGACAAAAAAGCGCACTTGAAGGTCGCCCGTGCGACTTATTATTCTGAATGGGATTGGGTCATCGGCGCCAGTTCCTATCTGGATGAATTCAACGCCGCAGAAGCCCAGATTAAAGAGGCCAGCAACCGCAATGTGCAGGCGATGGCTCTGGTGATCATCCTGTCGTTGGTGGGCGTGGCCGTGATCGCCTGGTTTGGCGGCGGCAAAGCGACCAAGCCGCTGATCGCCGCGGTGAACATGGCCAACGCCGTGGCCGAAGGCGACCTGTCGGATCGTTTGAATTTGCAGCAGTCCGATGAGATTGGCAATCTCGCTCAGGCCTTGGACAACATGAGCGACGGCTTGCAGGAAAAAGCGGCCCTGGCCGAGCGTGTGGCCGAGGGAGACCTGACCATGAAAGTCGTGCCGCACAGCGAGCGGGATGTCTTTGGACAAGCACTTAAAACCATGTCCGAGCGTTTGTCGGCGACCATGGCCAGCATCCAGCGCACGGCCCAGGAAGTGCAGGCCGGATCCCGCGAAGTTTCGGATTCCAGTACGGCTCTGTCTGAGGGAGCGACGGAACAGGCGGCAACCCTCGAAGAAATCTCCAGTTCCATGACTGAATTGAATGCCGCCGTCAGTGAAAATGCTGGCTTTGCCGGTGAAGCCGATACGCTCTCTTCTGAGGCGACCGAAGCGGCCAAGGCCGGTGTGGCCCAGATGCAGGACATGACCGCGGCCATGGCTGAAATCAGCCAATCCAGCGAAGAAATCGCCAAGATCATCAAGGTGATCGATGACATCGCATTCCAGACCAATTTGCTGGCCCTGAACGCGGCGGTCGAAGCGGCTCGTGCCGGGGCTCATGGCAAGGGTTTTGCCGTGGTGGCCGAAGAAGTGCGCAACCTGGCTGGTCGCAGTGCTAAGGCGGCCCGCGAAACAGCCCAACTCATTGAAGGCAGTCTGTCGAAGGTGGAGCGCGGCACCAAGATCGCCGACCTGACCTCGGCCTCATTGGGCGGCATCGTCGACGGCGTCTCGCGCACCTCAGATCTGGTGGGAGAGATCGCCGCGGCCAGCAGCCAGCAAAGCCAAGGCATCACCGAGGTCAGTGAAGGCCTCAAGCAAATTGACACCGTCACCCAACACAACACCGCCAACAGCGAAGAAACGGCCTCGGCCGGCCAGGAACTGGCGGCCCAAGCGTCCCAACTGCAAGAACTCGTCTCGCAGTTCAAGATCCAGGAATCTGCCGCATCCAAACCCAAAGCCACCAACAAAGCGGCCCAACCAGCCGCCGAACCCTGGACCGCCCCAACAGCGCCCAGCCAAGACGCCATCGTAGAACTCGTAGGAGGCGACTGGGGCTAAACCCAACCTCTTAACGAGGGGCACTGCCATTTCACTCTAAACAGAGATCTCATCACATACACGAAGGCCCTCGTAATCCGCACGCAGGAGGACATCGAGGGCCGTCGTGTATGTATGCCTGTTGGGGCTCTGCGTCTACGGCTGCATCCCAGAAGACCGCAACCACTCATACGCCATTTGGAATATGTCGGTGGAGGTCCGCAGGCCCAGCTTCTTTTTGATGTGCGAGCGATGCACTTCAACGGTACGCGGGCTGATGTTCATGATCTCAGCGATCTCCGAAATTTCTTTCCCCTGACCCGTCAACTGGAACAGTTCCAGTTCGCGGTTGCTGAGGGCTTCGACAGGCGAAGCACCGGCAGGCGATTTGCCGGCTCCCAATTGGTCCACAGCAGCCTGGGTCATCATTGAGCTGAGATAGGTCTTGCCATCAAGCACGGTGCGGATGGCCTCGAGAATCTTCTCGGTGCCTTCCTGCTTCATGATGTAACCCTTGGCGCCGGCCTTGAGGCAGCGGATCGCATAGGCGTATTCATCATGCATCGAGACCGCAAGGGTCGTGAGGTCCGGATACGTCTGGGTGATTTCCTTCAAGAGATTCAGCCCATTGCTGTTCTTGAGGGAAATGTCCACCAGAACCATGTCCGGCATGTCCTGGGCGATGGCATCCAGTGCTTCACGGTGGTCTTCCGCTTCACCGGACACATCAAGATCATCCTCCATGGTGATCAGGGCTTTGATGCCGGATCGAACGAGCGGGTGGTCATCGACGATCAATAGGCGAGTCACGTCGCTGCCTTTTTCCATTTGTAACACTTTCGTTTCTCCCTTGGCCTGTTGCACTCCGTTGTAGTTGGGACGTCTAAGGTGTAATGCTGGCCCTTATTCTCCTAAGGGCATCCCCTTCCCAACTGCTGATTTTACCATTAGATAAATGCAAAAGGAAAGCCCGAGTTTGGACAGATTTGCACTAATGGTCAGAAAAAGTCGACAATGATGGCAAGCTGTTGCTCAGTTTCAAGTTAAGGATTGCCAGAAATTCATCATTTAAACTTATACCACAGAGGTCGTGTAAAGATCCCATGAACTCGGCATGCGGGCGACCTTGCCTGTACTCCGGTTCGCGTGGCGGGTGTAGCAGATATTGATCCACAAGGGGCATTTTCTGCTCACACAGCAGGGTGGTCGAGTAATAAAGCAAACCCCGAGTTCGGTACACGCAACTGCCCCCGATTTTGCGTTGGTGCAAGACCAAATCAGAGACTCCGTGCTGGACCACACCGGGAATTCCTATCTCTGCCAGGGCGGCAATGATCCAGTCGCTGATGGCGTTGAAGGCGGTCTTGATGTGCCCGATGCCTGGCAGGGGCAGGGCTACCGAAACAATCACGTTGCCAGGATCCAGCACCACACTGCATCCGCCGCCCGGCCGTTTATAAAGAGGCACGTCGTCGGCCGCGATGTTTTCACGCCGCAATTCAAGATCCTGGTGACCACCGCGGCCGATCACCACGGCCACATGATCAAATTGATAGACGCGGACCCGAGGTGTTTCATCGCCTCGGGCCCGTGCCATCAAGTCATCGTCCAGGTCATAGGGGATTGTGGGCAGGTCCACCACGTATTGCTCCCGCTAGCGGATCTTGCGTGGCGGATTGATGTGCACCGCTTCACCGGCCGCCACTTCGGCTGCTTCGAGGAAGGCCTCGCTCAGCGTCGGATGGGGGTGGATCGTCACGATGATATCTTCCAGGGTGGCGCCCATCTCAATGGCCAAAGTGCCTTCGGCGATCAGTTCGCTGGCCATGGGGCCAACAATGCCCACGCCCAAAACAGTGCCACTGCGCGGATCGGCCAAGACCTTCACCAAGCCGTCGGTGCGGCCGAGTGTGCGGGCCCGCCCGAGGGCACTGAGGGGGAACCGCCCAATATTGACAGGGATGTCCTGATCCTTGGCCTCGCGTTCGGTCAGCCCGGTCCAGGCGATTTCGGGGTCGGTGAATACAACCGCGGGGATGGCCCGGTTGTCGAAGGCCACGTCGCCGCCGTGAATGGCTTCGGCTGCAACCTTGCCTTCGCGGCTGGCCTTGTGGGCGAGCATTGGGCCTTGGGCGGCGTCGCCGATGGCGTAGATGTTGGCATCGCCGGTGCGGCACAACTCATCGGTGATGATGAAGCCCTTGTCATCGGTCTGCACTTTGGTGTTTTGCAATCCAATGTCGTCGGTATTGGGGCGGCGACCGATGGCGACCAGCACTTGGGCGTAATGTTTGGTGATGCGCTTGCCGTCAACTTCGATTTCGACGTCGAAGCCGTCTTTCACCTCTTTGATTTCCTTGACCGTGCTGTCGACCATAATGTCTTCGAGGCGCTCGGTGACCTGCGTGACCATCACGTCGACCAGATCCTGGTCGGCGCCCATCAATAGGCGGGGGAAAAACTCGACCACCGACACTTTCGTGCCGAGACCCTGGTAGACCAGACCCATTTCC